>JABJES010000007.1 GCA_018663165.1 Rhodospirillaceae bacterium | reverse complement strand
CATCCATGTGGCCGATATTGTTCAGGTGCTGCGCGCTTCTATGGAGCGGCCCTCGCCCGGCGCGGTCTATAACGTCTGTGACGATGCCCCGGCCCCTCCCCAGGATGTCATTGCCCATGCCTGCGCCTTGCTTGGTGTCGATCCACCGCCGGAAACGCCCTTTGAGGCGGCGGAGATGAGCGACATGGGGCGCAGTTTCTGGGGCGAAAACAAGCGGGTGCGAAACGCCCGGATTAAGGCCGACCTCGGTGTCGATCTCGCCTATCCTGATTACCGCGCAGGGCTTGAGGCTCTTCTTGCGGCAGAAGGAAGCAACGGCGGTTAGCCGGCCTCCTGGTCAGCATCCTGGCCGGGGGCGGGGGATGGATTGAGCATTTCGGCAATTGTCAGGAAAATTCGCGACAGGCTGGCCAGATCGGACAGGCGGTGGTCTGCGTGCTTGATGAAGGTCACGGTGACATCCGGGGTTTTAAGGCAGGTGGCAAGTTTGAGCGAGGTTTCCGGCGGCACTTCGGCGTCCAGTATGCCGTGCAAGAGCCGCACCGGACAGGTAATGGGAATGGTCTCTTTGAGAAGAAGGTTGTCGCGGCCGTCCTCGATGAGCACCTGTGTGATGATATAAGGCTCGCCGTAATCGCTGGGCAGAGCGATCTGGCCGTTTTTTTCGAGGGTCGCTCGTCCCTTCGCGTTAAGGCTGTTGTGGAGAAGGTCCTCGGTAAAATCCGGGGCGCTGGCAAGGCCGATCAGGCCGTTTACCCGCTCGGGCCGTGCAAGGGCGACGTGCAACATGATCCAGCCCCCCATGCTTGAGCCGACCAGCACAAGGGGCCCCTCAGTCAAATCATCGATGACGGAAAGAGCATCTGCGGTCCAGGATGAAATCGTGCCCTCGGTAAAGCTGCCCGAAGAGGCACCGTGGCCGGTATAATCAAAACGCCAGAAAGCCTGGCCGGTCTGTCGGCACAGAATCTCGATCGCCATCGCTTTGGTGCCGGTCATGTCCGAGGCAAACCCGCCGAGAAAGACGATTCCCGGCGATTTCCCAGGCAGCCTGTGATAGGCAATTCGGCGACCATCCTCCAGAGTGAGTATTTCCGGTGGGATGTTCTGTTCGTCGTCTTGTTGGCTTTTGTGCGTTGTCATTTATTTCCCCGGGTGTTTTCGTCTCCGGGCTCAGGTAATATCAGGATATGAATACGAAAGCGGAGACTAGCATCCCACAGGTCGGATCGGAACAGGCCGGATCGAAGCGTTCAAGGCCGACCGTGTTGCAGGTTCTGCCTTCGCTCACTCTTGGCGGCGGCGGGGTCGAGCGTGGCGCGATTGATGTTGCCGTGGCTCTGAAAGCCGCCGGTGGGCGCTCGGTCGTCGCTTCAGCCGGTGGCGGCATGACGCGGGAGTTGGAGCGCGAGGGCGTGCCCCATGTCACGCTGCCCCTGGACAGCAAGAATCCCTTTGTCATCTACAGGAACATCCGCCGTCTTGGGAAGGTCATCGCAGAGCATCAGATAGACATTGTTCATGCGCGCTCGCGGGCTCCGGCGTGGAGCGCCTTTACCGCCGCCCGGCGCTCGAATGTTCATTTCATGACCAGTTTTCACGGTACTTATTCCGGCTCCGGAAATTTCATCAAGAAGCACTATAATTCCGTCATGACCCGTGGCGAGCGGGTGATCGCCATATCGGAGTTTATCAGTGATCACATTCGAAATATTTATGGTGTCGAAGACGGGCGCATCCGGGTGATCCCCAGGGGCATCAACCTTGCCCTGTTCAATCCCACAAAGGTCAGCGCAGAACGGGTTGTCGGACTGGCCGGGGAATGGCGTCTGTCCGATGGAATTCCGGTTGTTCTACTTCCCGGTCGTTTGACCCGGTGGAAGGGCCAGGCGGTTCTCATCGAGGCTCTGGCCAGACTCGGACGTCACGATATTCGCTGCCTTTTGCTTGGTTCCGACCAAGGACGCGAGAACTATCGCGATGAGCTGGAGCAAATGGTGAAGCGTCTTGGTCTTGAAGATGTGGTTCACGTGGCCGACCATTGTTCGGACATGCCAGCGGCCTATATGCTGGCCGATGTTGTTGTCTCGGCCTCGACTGACCCTGAAGCCTTTGGTCGGATCGCCGCCGAGGCGCAGGCTATGGGATGTCCTGTTATCGCCGCCGATCACGGGGGGGCGCGGGAAACGGTAAAGCAGGGCGAAACGGGTTGGCTGGTTTCCCCCGGTGACTCCGACGCTTTGGCGCAAGCCCTGGGGCAAGCCCTGGCGATGGGGCCAGCGGCGCGGGAAAAACTCGCCGCCAGCGCAAAGATCCATATTCAGGACAGCTTTTCTAAGGATAAAATGTGCAACCGGACCCTCACCGTTTATGACGAAGTGATGGGACTTTCCGGTGCGCGGGGTATGATTGGCTTGTAGGGTTGGGGCGTCAAAAGGTTGAGCCATGGCAGATGATGATATCGACGACATAGATTTCGAAAAGGCTTTCCGTGAGTTTGCCGAGACTGCGGGTCCGGGCGCTGACGGTGAGGCTGACCTTCTCGACGAGTTTGATGAAAAGGATGAATGGGAGCTGCCCGACGATGGGGCGGAGCGTATTCTGGTCATAAAGCTCGGTGCGCTTGGTGATTTCATTCAGGCAATGGGCCCTTTTAAGGCTATCCGCAACCAGCACCCGGATGCCCGGCTGGTTCTGCTGACCACAGCGCCATTCGAATCCCTGGCCCTTAATTGCGGCTATTTTGACAATGTCTGGATTGATACGCGCCCGCCTCTCAAAAATGTAGGGGCCTTGTGGGACTTGCGCCGTCATTTGAAGAAGGGGCGTTTCCGGCGGGTTTATGATCTTCAGACGTCTGATCGTTCAAGTGCTTATTTTCGTCTGTTCTGGCCTCGAAAACCCGAATGGTCGGGAATCGCCAAAGGCTGTTCCCACCCCCATTCCAATCCCGACCGTGACAATCTGCACACCATCACCCGCCAGGCTCAGCAACTGGCCTTTGCCGGGATCCCAAAGACTCCGCCGCCCGACTTGTCCTGGATGAAGGGGGATATAGACAGGCTCGACATTCCCTTTCCATTCGTTCTTCTGGTTCCCGGCGGTGCACCCCATCGCCGGGAAAAACGCTGGCCTGCCAAGGCTTACGGCGAGCTCTGCAAGCGGCTTTTGGCGCGTGGTCTGACCCCGGTTCTGCTGGGCTCTATGGAAGAAGAGTCGATAATGGCGGAAATTCTGGAGGTCTGTCCCCTTGCCCATAATTTGGCGGGGATGACGACGTTGGAAGATATTGGCGAGCTGGCGCGGCTGGCTCGTGGTGCTGTCGGCAACGATACCGGGCCGATGCATATTATTGCCGCGATCGGCTGTCAGTGCGTGGTTCTGTTCTCATCGGCCTCGGATCCGGCTCTGTGCGCGCCCCTGGGTCGGCGGGTGAAAACTTTCCGTAAGGTGGCCTTGATGAACGTTTATGTTGATGAGGTAGAGGACGCGCTTCGTTCCCGGGGCACTTTTAAGGAATCTGAGCCTTCTTGACAGAAGAGCCAATCGCTCTACATTCGCCCCCGGTTATGAAATATCAGAGACAGACGGGTATCCATGGTTGCTATTACCCTGCCTGACGGCAGCAAAAGAACATTCGACGGCGCGGTCACCGGGGCTGAAATTGCCGCTGATATCGGCCCTGGCCTTGCCAAGGCCGCTTTGGCCGTGCGCATCGACGGTCAGCTTGCGGATATCGCCTTGCCGATTGAAGAGGACGCGGCGGTGGCGATCGTCACCGGCAAGGACGGCGAGGCGCTTGATATGCTGCGCCATGATTGCGCCCATCTCATGGCCGAGGCGGTGAAAGAAATTTATCCCGAGACCCAGGTCACCATCGGCCCCAATATCGAAGACGGTTTCTTTTACGATTTTTCGAGGCCGACGCCCTTTACACCCGAGGATCTGGAAAAGATCGAGGCCCGCATGCATGAGATCGTCAAGCGCGATGAGGCGATTACGCGAGAGGTCTGGGACCGGGGCGAGGCGGTTTTGTTCTTCAAGGGGCTGGGTGAGCATTACAAGGCCGAGATTATCGAGAGCATTCCCGGCGAACAGGAGATCAGTCTTTATCGCCAGGGCGATTTTATTGATCTGTGTCGGGGGCCGCATTTTTCCTCGACGGCAAAGATTGGCAAGGCCTTCAAATTGATGAAGCTGGCCGGAGCCTATTGGCGCGGTGATTCACGAAACGAGATGCTGCAACGGATTTACGGCACCGCCTGGTTCAATGAAAAGGATTTAAACGCCTATCTGCATCGCCTTGAAGAGGCGGAAAAGCGCGATCATCGACGGCTCGGACGGGAGATGGGGCTGTTCCATTTCCAGGAAGAGGCGGCGGGCAGCACCTTTTGGCACGACAAGGGGTGGACCCTCTATCGCACCATCCAGTCTTATATCCGGTCCCGGCTTGAGGCCTCTGATTATATTGAGGTCAACACCCCTCAGCTTGTCGACCGCACCTTGTGGGAAAAATCGGGGCATTGGGAAAAGTTCCGCGAGAACATGTTCACCGCTGACGCGGAAGAAAAGGTTCTGGCCCTAAAGCCGATGAACTGTCCCTGTCATGTTCAGATTTTCAAGCAAGGGATCAAGAGCTATCGCGACCTGCCCCTGCGCATGGCCGAATTTGGTTGCTGCCATCGCAATGAGCCTTCAGGCGCGCTGCACGGATTGATGCGGGCCCGCGCCTTTACCCAGGACGACGCGCATATTTTCTGCACCGAAGACCAGGTTACCGACGAGACCAAGCGTTTCTGCGACCTGCTTCTTGCTGTTTACAAGGATTTCGGCTTTACGGAAGTCAGCGTCAAGTTTTCCGACAGGCCCGATGTGCGGGCCGGTGAGGATCGGGTCTGGGACAAGGCGGAAGGGGCGCTGTTAGAGGCTGTTGCGGCGGCCGGGCTCGACTATACCCTGAACCCCGGCGAGGGTGCTTTTTATGGGCCGAAGCTCGAATTCGTGCTCAAAGACGCGATCGGTCGCGAATGGCAGTGCGGCACTCTGCAGGTCGATTTTGTTCTGCCCGAGCGCCTGGACGCTGCCTATATCGCCGAAGACGGGGCAAAGCACCGGCCGGTCATGCTGCATCGGGCTATTTTAGGGTCGATGGAGCGGTTCATCGGCGTTCTAATTGAACATTTTGCCGGCAAATTCCCCTTCTGGCTGGCTCCTCTGCAGGTGGTCGTCGCGACGATTACCTCTGATGCCGATATTTATGCTGAAAAGGTTCTGGCTGACTTGCGCGCTGCTGGAATCAAGGCTGTTGCCGATCTGCGTAACGAGAAAATCAATTACAAGGTGCGTGAACACTCTCTGGCCAAGGTGCCGGTGATGCTGGTTCTCGGCAAACGCGAGGCGGAAGAGGGGTCTGTTGCCCTGCGCCGCCTTGGCGGTAAGGATCAAGAAGTCCTTGCGCTTGGAGAAGCAGTCAATAGACTAAAGGAAGAAGCGGTGGCTCCGGCCTCTGCCTAGTGCCGCTTGTCGTTTTTTATTATAAGGAGAAATTAAATAGCACGACCCCCTGTAACAGCGCCGTCCTCGTCAAAGGGCCCGCGCGTCAACGAGGCGATCGAGTCAGCGACCGTTCGCCTGGTCAATCATGATGGTGAAATGTTAGGCGTTAATTCCCTTGCCGATGCTTTGGAAAAAGCAGTTGAGGTGGGGCTTGACCTCGTGGAAGTTTCGCCAAATGCCGATCCCCCGGTCTGTAAAATCCTCGATTACGGCAAATATAAGTATCAGGAGCAGAAAAAGCAGAACGAAGCCCGTAAGAAACAGAAGACCATGGACGTTAAGGAAATCAAGATGCGTCCGAACATCAACAAGCACGATTACGACGTAAAGATGCGCAGTGTGGTCAAGTTTCTCGGCGAAGGCGATAAAGTCAAGGTAACCCTGCGATTCCGCGGCCGTGAGATGGTTCATCAGGAAATCGGCATGAGCGTTCTCAACCGGGTTCGCGCTGATGTGATGGAGTTGGTCAAGGTGGAACAGTTCCCCCGGCTCGAAGGCCGCCAGATGGTCATGGTCATCGCCCCTAAATAATGCACTGAAAAAGGGGGTGAGGGCCTTGCTATTGGGGCCGCCCCCCGCTATAACCCGCCTCTTCAACCGGACGGTTGGGCTTGGGCTATTGCCCGGGCATGCCCACCGTCCCTGTTAGCCCATCAACCACTTAACCAATAGGTGAGGCAAAATGCCCAAGTTAAAGACCAAAAGCGGCGTCAAAAAACGCTTCCGCTTGAGCGGTTCCGGCAAAGTCGTGATGTATCCGTCGTTCAAGCGGCATAATCTCCGCAAACGAAGCCAGAAGATGAAGCGCAAGGCGCGCGGCTCGACCATTATGGCCGAGGTAGACGCCCGCATCATCAAACGATTTCTTCACGTCAGGTAAGGAGAGGCACCGCTATGGCTAGAGTCAGCAGAGGCGTGACCGCTCACGCCCGTCACAAGAAAATTCTTAAATTGGCCAAGGGTTACCGTGGCCGCAGTAATAGCAGTTTCCGTGTCGCCATTGAGCGCGTGGAAAAGGCGCTGCAATACGCTTATCGCGATCGCCGTGTTCGCAAACGGAATTTCCGCGGTCTGTGGATCCAGCGTATCAACGCCGGTGCGCGGGAACATGGTCTGACCTATTCCCAGT
>JABJES010000146.1 GCA_018663165.1 Rhodospirillaceae bacterium | reverse complement strand
CTCCCCCGGCTATCTCTGGGATCAGGGCGATCTGGTATGGAATATCGGCGTGGCCTTTCTTTTTCCCTTTCTCAATGTCAATGAAGGCCCGATAGCCGAGGCCCGGGCCAGCCGGGAGCTGGAGGCCGCACGGTTTACAGCCTTGCAGACCGATGTGCTGGGCGAACTCAGCCTGGCGCGGGCCGGTTATGCAGGTGTTTACCGCAGCCTGATGACGGCGGAAAGCCTGCTGCGGGAGCAGAAGGAACAGGTGGAAAACATGGACAACCAGTTCACCCTCGGTATCGTCGACCGTCTGAGCCTCGATAATGCGCGGATTGAACTAATTGCCGTCCAGCGCGCCTATCTTAATGCCCAGATCAAGGTTTATCGCGCCTTCGGCCGCCTTGAAGACACCATACAGAAGCCGCTGGATGAAAGCGCATCGCTGCCTGATCCAACGGATGAAATAATGTCCGATCCGGCTATACTTCAGGACAGCAAATGAATAACCGCAACATCATAACCCTCTTCGCCGCCGTATTCCTTGCCGTTCTGACGTTTGGAGGGGGCTTCGTTCCGGCCCTCTTTCCTTTTGAGGCTGCTTCCTGGGTCGCCCCGGCTTTCGCGCAAGATAATGACGATGATGATGATGATATCCAGCGGGTCGTCCTCATCGATGGTGTGCCTGCGGTTCTTCTTTCTGCCGAGACTCAGGCCCAAAGCGGTATCGTGATTGAGAAATTGAAGAGCACCCAATATATTCCCGTTTTTTCGGCCTTTGGCCGGGTTGTCGATATCCAGCCGCTTTTGATGTTGCGGGCGCGCTACGGTGAAGTAAAAGCCCGCATTCAAATCGCCCAGGCGTCGCTGGCCGCGGCGAAGAAAGATGTCGATCGTCTGGCCAAGCTGCACAAGGATATTCCGGCCAAGGCGTTGCAGCAGGCGGAGGCGACAAGAAAAACCCATCTTGCCCAATTGGGCGGGGCAAAAATGGCTCTGAGCTCAATCCGGGGCGAGGTTTTGCAAGGCTGGGGCTTGGCTCTCACTGAAATTGCCCTGTCGGATAACGCCGATACCCTTGATAATTTTCTTGCCGGTGAAGAGGTGCTGCTGCTTGTCACTCTTCCACTCACTCATGCCCTTCCGCCTGAGACGACACAGGCGCTTTTATTCAAAGGCGGCAGTAAGAGTGATCCGATATCCGCATCGCTTATTTCCCCGGCCCGGAGAACCGACCCTGTGGTTCAGGGTGAAACCTATTACTTTCGCGCCCCGGCTCGCCACCTTCGCCTGGGGATGGGGGTTGATGTCCAGCTTTCCGATGGTAAACCGGTAACTGCCGGGGTTTTGATCCCCCGCGAGACGGTGGTCTGGTATGCTGGCAAGGCTTGGGCCTATGTTCAGATTGATGATGCTCTCTTTCTGCGCCGAGCTGTGACGACGGAAAGGGAAACGCCGGAAGGCTGGTTTGTCGATGAAGGTTTTGCACCCGGCGACCATTTGGTCATTACCGGGGCACAGATGCTCCTGTCTGAGGAATTCCGCTGGCAGATCCAGGGGGATGACGATGACTAGCATGATAGGCTGAGCGGCATGCTTTCAACGATTGTTCGTTTCTCGGTTCGCTATGCCGGGGTCATAGTTTCCCTTTCGGTTTTGCTGCTTCTTTACGGCGGTTACAGGCTGTCGAAGACCGGGCTGGATATTTTTCCAGAATTCTCGCCCAAGCTCGTCATTCTCCAGACTGAATCGCCGGGGCTTTCGGCTGAACAGGTCGAAGTGCTGGTCAGCCAGCCTCTCGAAAGTGCGCTCGGCGGCCAGGTCGGGCTGGAATCCATCTCCTCCCAGTCGATCCAGGGGCTTTCTGTTGTCAGTCTGATCTTCGAGGAGGACACCGATCTTTACCTTGACCGGCAATTGGTGGCCGAGCGCATCGCCAATGTCGCCACCCAGTTGCCTGAAGGAATAGGCCCACCGATGATGGTGCCGCTGACCTCGTCGTCGAGCACCATCATGACCATCGGACTGACTTCGAAAACGGTGCCGCTGATGGAGCTGCGGACTCTTGTCGACTGGACGGTTACCCCCCGTCTTCTCAGCGTTCCCGGCGTCGCTGATGCCAATGTTTTTGGCGGTGAGGTCAAGCAGTACCAGATTCAGATCCGTCCTGACCGTTTGCGTCAATATGGCCTGTCGATCCAGGATGTAGTCGATGCGGCGCGGCAAGGGACGGGGATTTTAGGGGCTGGTTTTATCGAGAACGATAATCAACGTATCGTTCTGCGATCCCAGGGCCAGCCGGTCACCGCCGAACAGCTTGCCAAGGTGGTTGTCCGCCACGGCGAAGGGGGCAGCCTCCTTCTCGGCGACATCGCCAATGTGACGGTGGCACCGGAGCCCAGCATTGGCGGTGCCAGCATCGGCGAGGAGCGGGGCGTTCTGATCATGGTTATCGGCCAGTACGGGGCCAACACCATGGAAGTGACGAGAAACGTCGAAGAAGCCCTGGCCGAATTCACTGAAAGCTTCGAGCGCCAGTCGATCACTCTCCATGGTGAACTCTTTCGTCCGGCTAATTATATCCAGTCCTCGTTGGCCAATATTACGGGCCATCTTATGATTGGCGCGGTGCTGGTTATCAGCGTGCTCTTTCTCTTTCTCTTTAATATCCGCAGCGCCTTTATCTCGGCTACGGCGATTCCGCTCTCCCTGGTCTCGGCGGCTCTGGTTCTGGTCGAGATGGGGGAAAGCATCAATATCATGGTGCTTGGCGGCCTGGCGATTGCGCTTGGTGAGGTCGTCGACGATGCCATCATTGATACTGAAAACATATTCAGGCGGTTGCGCGAGAACCGACGGCTGGCCGACCCCAGACCTTTCATGAGGGTGGTTTATGAGGCCTCGATGGAAGTGCGCAGCTCGGTCGTTTATGCCAGCTTCATCGTCGCCCTGGTATTCGTGCCTCTGCTCACCCTTTCCGGGGTGTCGGGACGTATGTTCGAACCCCTTGGGCTTGCTTATATCCTCGCCATTCTCGCCTCTCTTGTCGTCGCGCTTACGGTTACCCCGGCGCTCTGCTGTTTGATGCTTGGGCGGGGCGAGCTGGAGGCCGACGATCCGCCGGTGGTGCGTTGGCTCAAGCCCGGCTATGGGCGGCTTCTCGCCAAGATCGGCGATCATCCCCGGTTCGCTATTTTCGGTGTTCTTCTCTTCTGTGGCGGCGGCATTGCGGTTCTGCCGATGCTTGGTGGCGGGTTCCTGCCGGAACTGCGCGAGGGCCATTACATGATCCACACCGCCAGTCTGCCAGGCACATCGATTAAGGAATCCTTACGTGTTGGTGGCGAGATCATTAAACAGGTCGCCCAAATCGACGGCGTGCGGTCGGTTTCCCAGTGGGCGGGCAGGGCCGAACGTGGCGCCGATACCTTTGGCAGCCATTACAGTGAGTATGAGGTTGATCTGGTCGAGCTTTCCGGACCTGAGCAACAAAGGGTCAAAGATGAAATCCGGCATGTTCTTGATAACTTTCCCGGCGTTGCGGCGGAACTCAATACATTCCTTATCGAGCGGGTGGACGAGACGATTTCCGGCTATACCGCGCCGGTGGTGGTCAATATCTATGGCCATGATCTCGATCTCCTTGACCGCAAGGCGTTGGAGGCCGCCGCCATTATGGAATCGGTGCCGGGTGCCGCAGACATCCAGGTCCGCGCCCCGCCGGGCACACCTTTGCTCAATGTTCGTTTGCGTCTCGACGATCTTGCCCGTTACGGCATTCGGCCGATGGAGGTGTTTGAGGCGGTTCAGGTCGCCTATGAGGGTAAAAAGGTCGGACAGATTTACCAAGGGGCGCGCGTTTTCGATGTTGTGGTGATTTTAGAAGAGGCTCAGCGCCGCTATCCAACATCGGTCCGCGATCTGCCTTTGATTACGCCGGATGGAAAGATCGTGCCGCTCGGGGAACTGGCAGATATTAACCAGACCGGCGGACGCTATGTCATTCTTCATAATGACGCCCAACGTTTGCAAACGGTGACGGCGAATGTGACGGGGCGCGATCTCAATAGTTTTTTTGATGAGCTCAAGGACCGGATTCACGCAGAACTCGACCTTCCCGCCGATACCTATCTTGAATTCACTGGCGCGGCGGTTGCCCAGGCCAAATCCCGTGAGGAACTGATCGTCCATTCCCTGCTTTCTGGTGTCGGCATCCTGGTTCTGCTGTATGTGGCTCTGGGCAGCTTCCGTAACATGCTGCTGGTTCTCGTTAATCTGCCGTTCTCGCTGGTTGGTGGGGTTATTGCCGCCCTGGTCACCGGCGGCTTGTTGTCGCTTGGCTCAATGGTCGGTTTTGTGACCCTGTTTGGTATTACCCTGAGGAATTCGATTATGCTGGTCTCCCATTACCAGCATCTGGTTGACGAGGAAGGCATGGAATGGAATGCCGAAACCGCCATTCGGGGTGCCCAGGAGCGGCTTCCCTCAATCTTGATTACGGCGCTGGTGACGTCTCTCGCCATGCTGCCAATTGCCGTCAACAGTGATAATCCCGGCCGTGAGATCATGGGACCGATGGCCTCCATCGTCATTGGCGGCCTTATTTCATCGACGATTCTCAATTTACTTGTCCTGCCGGTGATCATGCTGCGCTATGGCCGTTTCAGGAAAGAGGATAAATCCTCATGAAAGCGCTTTTAAGGGTTAAGGGGGCCGAAGAGCCGGAAATACTGCGGGTTCCCCTTTCAAATGGCATCGAGGCGGAACTCCATGTTCGTCGAAGTACGCGGGCGCGCCGGGTGATTTTGCGCCTTTCACCGCGCTCAAACATTCTCGAACTGGTTTTGCCGATGCGCGCCAGCCTCAAAAGTGGCCTCGCCTTTGTCCGCGAGCGTGAACAATGGATTATTGACTGTCTTGCCGATCAGCCAGCCCATCGACCACTTCAGGACGGTGCGATGATCCCGTTTTTGGGGGAAAACCTCGTTTTGCGTCATATAGAGCGTTCCCGGGGCATTCCTTATCGTGAGGGAGAAGCCCTGGTGGTGCCGGGCCTGCCCGCCCATCTGCCCCGGCGCACACTGGACTGGCTGCGTCGTCAGGCCCGGGACATCATTACCCCGAAGGCAAGGGAAAAGGCGGCGCGGATCAGCAAGCCGGTGGGCCGGATCACGCTCCGCGACCCGGCGACCCGCTGGGGCAGTTGTTCGCCTTCAGGAGATCTGTCGTTTTCCTGGCGCCTCGTGATGGCACCCGAACGGGTGCTCGATTACGTTGTCGTCCATGAAATTGCCCATTTGCGCGAACTTAACCACGGGGCGGCGTTCTGGGCCCTGGTTGAGGAGCTTTTCGGTGACCCAACGGCGGAAAAACAATGGTTGCGCACCCATGGTCCCGCCCTTCACAGCTATCGCTGAGGCTGGCGGCACAGCCTCTTATTTTCAAGCTCTCTATATATAATGTCTATTTGTGCTTTTTTTCCGGCGCGTAACGGAGCCGCAGGTACAGCACACTGCCGGCCAGCAGCAGGGTAATGCCGTTGGCAGCCATCAGGGGCCGCGAGCCGATCAGCGCTCCGTAACAGATCCACAGCAATATCCCGGTGCACAGGGCGCTATACATCCCCAGGGATATGTCGGAGACGGATTTGCTGCGAAAGGACTTGATGACCTGGGGGGCGAAAGCAAGGGTGGTCAGGATGCCGGCCAGGGCGCCGATTGTCTCAATTGCCTCATAACTTAGAAAATTATCCATAGTTTCAACAGGTTCCATGTTTTTGGACGGGATGGCTCACTATGCCGTCCCGGTTTTGATTTGTCGCGGGGAAAGGGCGCACCCTGATTTTTAGCCACTCATCGGCGGGCTCTGTGGCGGGCTCTGTCAGTAAAGAACGTATTTATTCCGAACTGTTGCATTACTGCCACATATCAAAAACGTCTCTTTTTCAACTCTGATAACTGAACATGAGGATTTTCAAGCGTGTCATTGAAAAGCAAAAGAACACTAACGTAATGATATTAAACAATAGTTACGGCTCATTTTGAAGAACGCTTTCCCTTGGCAAGCCCTCCGCCGGGTCGCGAGAAAGGTCAAAGACGCCCCTTATATAGGGAGGGTGAATAGATGCATCCTTGCAACAGAGTGTGTCTTTTCCCTTTGACAGGGGAGAAAGAAGGGGGTAAATCTATTCACACAAAGAGGAGCAGAGGCGGAACAGTTTCGGTTTTCCATCTTCTGTAAGGTTTTTAACTGAAGACTGCTCCGTTTAGTTTGTTTTATTAACATCCCATAAAGGGGAAAAAAATGTCTAAGAACCTCAACAAAATTGCTGCCATTGCCATTCCGGCGATCATGGCGGTTGCGGTCGCTCAGCCGGCCGAAGCCAAGATCCTTGTTATTGGTGACGGCGGCTGGGAAGTCAGCTTTGACGGCAGCGTCAACGGCTTTTACACCATGACGAGCAAAGAAGAACTGCCGGGCGCAGTTGCCGGCACCGCCACCACTGGCGGCGGCACCTATCGTGGCGGTCTGACACTCAGTGGCAATGGCAACGGCGACGACGATTCTCGCGTCCAGTCCGGCCTTCTGCCGACCTTCTTCGGCGTCAACATCAATGCCCCGACCACCAACGGTCTCGACATGGGCGTGCGCTTCTCGATTGATCCGACCATCGCCAACGGCCACGCCAAGAACGGTCGCGTTGACATCGATCTTCGTGAAAACTTCTTCACCGTCGGCGGCAGCTTCGGCACCGTCCAGGTTGGTCGTTCGCTCAGCCACTTCGGTGCAGGCGCGATCGTTTCCGACATGACCCTGTTCGGCGTCGGCGCTCCTTCGAGCGGCAACGGCACCGGTCTTGGCCGTATTGGCTACGGTTATCAGTATGCCAACTTCAATGCCAACATCCGCTATACCACGCCGGACCTTAACGGCTTTAAAATCAGCGGCGGCATCTATGACCCCTCGACTGTTCTTGCTGAAGCAACTGGTTATAACGCTGCCGAGACTGAAAGCCCGCGCTTTGAAGGTGCCGCCAACTATGCCGGTGACTTCAACGGTGTGAGCGTCAGTGCCTGGGTCGATGGTATGATCCAGGAAGCTCAGTTCGCTAATGCGGCTGCTACCCGCCTTGGTACCGTTTCGGCGGCCAACGCTGCTGCTCTGGTTAACGGCGGAACCACGGCTACTGCTGCTGCCAATAATGGCACAGGCGTTACCGGTTGGGGCTTTGGCGGCGGTGCCGTTCTCGGCTATGCCGGCTTCACCTTCACCGGTTACGGTTACACCGGCGAAGGCATGGGTCTTGGCCTGAGCTACAACACCTTCGGTGCCAATTCCGGCAAGGCCGCAACAGATGTTCTCGGCAACGAGCGTGATGGTAACGGTTGGTATGCCCAGGGCACTTATGCCTTCGGTCAGGGCACCTCGGTTGGCGTCAGCTACGGCCTCTCCTCTCAGGACGAGACCTCGGTTGATAAGCTCATCCGGAACAACACCACTGCTGCTACCGCCAACTCCGGTAACATCTACACCGAAGAGCAGTCGATGATCGATGCCATGATCTGGCACGACATCAACAAGAACCTCCGCATTGTCGGTGAATACAGCCACATGGAAGCTGAATTCTTCGATGGCGCCGATCAGGACGCAGACGCCGTGTCCATCGGTGGGTTCTTCTTCTGGTAGAACTAACTCCATTACGATTGAGAGGGGCGCCTTCGGGTGCCCCTCTTTTTTTGGGTAATCGCCTTGCTTTGGCACCCAGCGATGCTTTGGCCAAGAGACGCTTTAATGCAAGCCGATGCTTTCGGCATCCAGTTAAATGAGTTAAACTAAGTTGTTTAGATCGGCTCTCTCAGGAGGGCCTTTTCCTCACTAAGGCAATTCGCGGAGATTTTTCATATGCCAGCATGCAGTCTTTTGAAAACTCGGGAGATCCGTTTTGGCCGGATTGCCGCAATTATGATTGCCACTCTTCTGGGGGTGTCTGCCTGTGCCCTTCCTGATTTTGAGAGTACTGGCGGTGAGGAAAATCTTTGGCGTTCGGAGAACTATTTCATTCGCATCGCACCCCAGGATAAGGTCAGGGGAAAGGCGCCAAAATCTAATCAGCAGCCGGTTAATATTGCCCGTGATCGGATCAGAGGGGCGCTTAAACTTGTTTTCATTAAGGCGACGCCGAAGGCGGATGCGGTGCCCCTGTTTTCTGATTATGGCATGGATATTCTCGGCCGCTATCTTCAGGAAGGGCTTGCCAAGGCGGGGCCTGCTCAGGATGTCACTTTCGCCATATCGACGACCCGCAAGATCATGTTCGGGCTTGAGGAACAAAAAGTCGTCACCGGTCGGGTTTTCTTTGTTGATAATCAACTCAATATTATCTTCGGCTCTCTGGATCGCGATGCCCCGATGTTTGGCGGCGACGCCGAACTGGCCCAGAAGGAAAAAGCAGAGCTTCGTCTCAATCCTTACGTCCCCGGTCTGCGCTCTTTGAGCCTCAGGCAGAAAGCAACTCTTACAACAAAAAAGAATTCCGGTGTTTTCAGACCTGCTGGCTCAACCCGCCCCGATTGGCTGGTCTTTAGTGCTCAGGCGCTCACCCCCCGTTCGGCGGTTGCAGCACCAGCTAATAAAAATTCTCCATCCGGCAGTAATAGCGATTATCAACAGCTGCGCGGTGAGCTTGAAAAGCTGAAGCAGGAACTGCGCCGTCAACAAGGCCAGCCTGCCGGTCGCGCACCAGCGCCACAGCCTTTGCCCCAGGCCCAACCGCTTCCTCCCGGAACCACAGAAAGTATGGTGCAACGGTTAGGGGTTCTTGACAGGCTCTATCAAAATGGCTTGATCGGTCAGCAGGAATACATGGCTAAACGTAATCAGATTCTTCAGGGATACTGAAGCGGCCAACTTAGCGCCCGGCTTGGATTAATCCAGCAAACCCGTTGCGTATTCTGCGATGGCAAGGGATGCTGTCAGGCCGGGGGATTCGATGCCGAACAGATTGATCAGGCCGGTTACTCCGTGATCCCTGGGACCGAGGATGGCAAAATCCGCGACAGCTTCTCCCGGTCCGGTGATTTTCGGGCGTAATCCCGCATAATCAGATGTCAGCGCCCCCTCTTTGAGGGCTGGATAATAAGTGCGGATTGCCTCATAAAATTTATCTCCCCGCGCCGGATCGACGCCGTAATCAACCTCATCCACCCATTCCACATCGGGGCCAAACCGGGCCTGTCCGCCGAGATCAAGGGTCAGGTGAACGCCCAGCCCGCCCGGCTCTGGAACCGGATAGATCAGCCTTGAGAAGGGGGGGCGTCCCTGAAGTTTAAAATAATTACCCTTGGCAAGATAAAGTGGGGGGATCGTGTTGGCTGGCACTCCGTCGATTGATTGGGCTGTTTTCTGGGCTTTTAATCCTGCCGCGTTGACGACGATGGCTGATTCCAGAAAATATGGCGCTTCCTCTCCGATCTGGAGGCGGATGCCTCCCTCAATAACTTCGCCTGAAATGACCGGGGCATTGACGGCGAGGACCGCGCCATGGGTTTGCGCCTCTCCCAGATAGGACAGCATCAAGCCATGGCTGTCGATAATCCCCGTGTTGGGAGAGAGAAGCCCGGCCTCGGCTTTCAGTTCCGGCTCCATGGCTTTGAGCTCATTTTTGTCGAGAAAAGTAAGGTCATCGACCCCGTTGGCCTCGGCCTGAGCCTTTATGGCAGTCAGTCTTTCGATCTGTTCAGGGGCTGTGGCGACGATGATCTTGCCCGGCTTTTTGTGCTCGATCCCGTTTTCCTTAGCATAGGCATAGAGAGCTCTGGCTCCGCTAACGCATAGCCGGGCCTTGAGGCTGTCAGTGGGATAATAGATGCCAGCATGGATAACCTCACTGTTGTGAGAGCTGGTCTGGGTGCCGATTTTGTCGGCAGTCTCAATAATGACCACTTCACGGCCGGAAAGGGCAAGGGCGCGGGCAATTGCCAGGCCGATAATTCCGGCGCCGATAACGACAGCCTCTACGCGCTCAGTCATGGCAACGCCTTTTCGATAACATTTTAGAGAGCCTTATCTTTCGCCAGGGGGCCGAGGGCCTCGATCAGGGGTTGGAGATGTTTCTTATAGGGTCTCCATTTTTCCACCGACCCCCTATAGATCGGTTTCCTGACCTGGGCCAGGCTGGAGGTCTTGATATTTCGCTCTGACTCATAAAAAGTCAAACAGGCCTCATCCCAGTCTAAACCACAAAAATTCAGCAGCCTGCGGCTCTGGCCTTCAAGGTCGGCGACAACGTCTTCGTATTGCACATCGATAATTTTCCCCGGCATCATTTCATGCCAGTGATCCATGAGTTTGTCATAGGCGCGATAAAAACGACCAGCCTCGGTGAGGTCGAATGAGAATAATTGCCCGGTTTTGAAAAGCTTTTCATAACAGGAAAAACAGTTATCGATTGGGTTTCTCCGGCAATGGATGAATTTGGCATTAGGCAGAATGGCGGCGATAAACCCGAGATACATAAAATTTACCGGCATTTTATCGGTAATAAAGCGCGCCTTTGGCGCCAGGCTGCGGATTTGTTTTATGTATGCTTCGCCGATCGGCCTTAAATCATCAGCTGTGAGGGATTTCAGTATTTCAGGGTATCCGGAATCTTTTCTGAAATGATTTTTCATGACATCGACGATTGCAGATAATTCCCCGGCACCGAAAACCTGCGAATGGCGGGAAAGAACCTGCTCGATTAGTGTGGTGCCGGAACGAGGCATGCCGAAAATAAAAACCGGGGTTTCATCCGGGCTTCCCTGTCCCTCCAGCCTGGAAAAGAAAGCCTCATTACAAACCGCCATAATGTTTTCGACGTGCTTCTCATCCTTGGCAGCATCATAGTCGAATGTAGAGCGGTGCAGCGTGTTGCCTTCTACAAGGTGCTGAAAGGCTTGATCATACGCCTTCAGATCAGCATAGGCTTTTGCCAGGGAGAAATTGATCTGGGTGAGGCTCAACCTGTCTTGCTTCCCGCTTTCCAGGATCTTTTCCATCGCCTTGATTTCAGAATCTCCGGACTTAAACTTTTTCAAGTCTGAAAGCTGGAGATAGGCCTTTGCAAGGGTAGGGTTCAATTCAAGGGTACGGTTGCAGCCGGCAATGGCTTCTTCAATGCGGCCCATTTCTGAATATAAAATAGCCAGACTGTAATGGGCCCCGTAATAATCAGGCGCAACTTCAATCGCTTTCTTATAGGCCTGTTCCGCCTCAATCAGATCGTTTCTGTTCTTATACGCATTGCCCATATCGATCCAGGCGGTGACAAAACCGGAATCCAGTTCCACCGTTTTCTTGAAATAAGCCAGGGCCTGGTCCTCCTCCCCTCGTTTCCCGGCCAGGAGGCCGAGGTTATAATGGGCGCTGGGGAGGTCTGGGTTAAGGGTGAGCGCTTTTTTGTAACATTTTGCTGCTGTATCTTGCTCATTCCGCTCAAGATGGATGTTGCCGAGATTATTAATAAAATCGGTATTTTCCGGGGCCAATTTTATGGCGCGGTTCAGATGGCCGATGGCCGCATCGCTTTGCCCTGTCTTCTGGCAGAGGATGGCAACCATGTTGAGAAGGTCCGGATTCTTCGCCATTTTTGGCAGGACTTTAAGATAGGCGTCTCGCGCATCTGCAAGATTACCCGCTTGTTGATGGCTGGCTGCAAGTTTAAGGAGAGCGGAAAGGTCGGAAGGTGGGGCAGTATTCATATGCGTTAAACAGTCTCTAGTTTTCACTTTCGGTTTCGACGTTGGGGATAAACATATACCCAGCGCCCCGCACCGTCTTTATGAATTCGCTTTGCTCAACATTTCCTCTGAGTTTGCGTCGCAGGCGTCCGATCTGGACATCTATTCCACGATCAAAAGGCGTCCATTCACGGCCATGAACCTGGGACGTCAATATGTCGCGATCAAGTAGTCGGTTGGGATGGGTGAGAAAAACCGACAGCAGGTCGAATTCTCCTTTGGTCAGGGCTATATCATCTCCATCCGGCGTGGTAAGTGCCCTCTTTGCCGTATCCAGCCGCCAGCCCTCAAAAATGAAAATCATATCCTGAGCCGGAGTTTGAGTTTCTCTTTCCAGGAGAGCTTGCTGGCCAGCATTTTTATTTACCCGGCGCAGGACGCTTTTCACGCGGGCATGCAGTTCACGCACGTTAAAGGGTTTTGGCACATAGTCGTCGGCGCCCATTTCAAGCCCGACCACCCGATCCACCATGTCGCTTTTCTGGGTAAGAATAATGACCGGGATGCCGAAATCTTCCTGCAGACGCCGGGTCAGGGTCAACCCGTCCTCGCCGGGAAGAATGAGGTCGAGGATAACGAGATCGGCAATGTCGGTTTCGAGTATCTTTAACATGCCCAAACCATCCCCGGCTGTGCTGACGCGATAGCCCTGTTGGGAAAGATAACGGTCCAGCAGCTTGCAGATGCCCGGTTCGTCGTCAACGACGAGAATGTGCTCACTTTTGCTTATCATTCTTATGTTATCGGCTTTTCGGCCATCAACTTGCAACAGTCTGTGATGCCTCAGCGCTCTGTTACATGAACGTTACATAACTTTTACCTGAAATTGCGGCGATCACGGATTGTCAAAGCGGCAAAAATCCTTATTCTTCAGCATCTTGGCCTTTAAGGCTTTGTCACATGGAAGGAATGGACAGGAACATGTTGAAGAAGACAGTTTTTCTTCTCGGATTTGCAGCCCTGATGGTTACCGGCACCGCCTATGCAAAAGGAACCGGCTATCTTTTTATCAGCAATGAGCGCGATCACACGGTGAGCGTTCTTGACGGCAAAACCCTTGAAGT
>JABJES010000274.1 GCA_018663165.1 Rhodospirillaceae bacterium | reverse complement strand
CAATTACTGGCCCTATGCGACGACACTGTTCGATTACATCCGCCGCGCCATGCCGCCCTCCGCACCGCTTTCCCTCACCGCTGATCAGATTTATGCCCTTAGCGCCTATCTGCTTTTTCTCAATGACATTATTGATGAGAGTGAAGTGATGGACGCCAAAACTCTGCCGGCCATTCTAATGCCCAACCGGAACGGCTTTGTCCGCATCAACCCGCAAGCAAGGTAGGCATGACAAGGTGAGTGCGTCAGTTGCCGTTTTTCTCCAGCACGACGAAAAGACGAAACCCCATCAACGGTCCGAGCAGTGGTAGCAGAACGCTTTCCACTTTGAGCAACACCGGGACGAGGACGGCGGGGACGAGGCTCCATTTACGGAAACCGCCTGACAGGGGATAGGCGAAAAGAGATAGTCGTTGCACCCTGATAATTTTTAAACCCGTAAAGCGCGCCGTAAAGCGCGTCTTATCACGGCCGAACAACAAGCTCGGAATCCCCTGATTGGCATCAAAGGCATCGCGGCCTTCGGCCAGCGGCCCCTCAAGTAATGGATCGGCGGTCATGTCCACCGGTTCGGGATGAAAATGGGTGAAAAAGAAATTACTCACCGGCGTAATCCCCGGCTCGATCAGAACGATCCGCCCATTGGGTTTTAAAAGCCGACAGGCCTCGTCGAAGAACCGCGCCGGGCGCTCAATATGGTGCAGCACGTCGAGGAGCACGATGTTATCGAAACTTTTATCGCTAAAGGGCAGGGCCTGGGCGTCGGCTACCGCGTCAAGCCACGGGGTGGCGAGAATATCGGTGGAAACCACATCGGGGGCGAATTCCTTGAAATTGCCCGACCCGCCGCCGATCTCCAGGGTTGCGCCGGGCCTGCAGGCCCGCGCCATGCGCCGGTAATAATCGCTGTAAATTTCACGCAATACCGGCTTTTCACGCCAGATGAGGCGGTGTTCGGCCAAGCGGGGATCGGTCGTCTGGGAATCACCAGCCTGGGGCGCATCGATCACGCTAAAAGGCCTTCAGCTTTCGATAGGCAAACACCACCATGCGCAGGAGCAACAGGCCGTGGCGAAAGCGTGAAATCTGGGTCTCGCCATAGGTGCGGTCGGCGTATCTGATCGGCACCTCGATGATCTTGAGGTTGAGCTTGGCGGCACCGAAGATGAGGTCGAAATCACCGAAGGGGTCGAACTCGCCGAAATAGGCCCGGTTGTGGGCAATCGCCTCGTAATGTTTTTTCCGCAATACCTTGGTGCCGCACAATGTGTCGGTAAAGCGCTGGTTGAGGAGCCAACTGAACAGCCACGAGAACACATGGTTGGCGCAATAATTCAAGAACCGCATGGCCTGCTTGTCCATCGGATAGACCAGCCTTGAGCCGTTGATGAACTGTCCCTTGCCGCTGGAAAGCGCCCGATAGAACTTCGGCAAATCCTCCGGCGGCATGGTGAGGTCGGCATCAAGGATCATCAACACATCGCCCCGCGCTGCATCGAATGCCTTGCGTACTGCGTCGCCCTTGCCCTTGCCGTCCTGGCGTATTGCCTTGATGTCATACTGGGGATAGGCCGCAATGACGCGCTGGATTTCTTCCCAGGTGCCATCACTGCTGTTGCCCTCCACATAAAGAATTTCCATGTCTTTACAGAAACGCGGGGTGCGGGTTACTGCCGCCTCAATATTTCCCCGTTCATTCCGGCAAGGCACGACGACGGTTGTCGATAGCCCTTTTTCCTCGATATTGCGCATTGGCCGGGCGATTATAAAATTACGCAGGCTAAAGTGCCGCAGGCCGGGCAGGGTGCCGATAAAACGGTTGACCAGATGGCCGAGACCGAACAGCTTTTTCGGCATCAACAGGCGGCGTTCCTTTTTGAACAGCTCGAAATCGGTAAGGTTGAGCATGTTCTCGATGTTGCCGGGCGACAGCCAGTTTTGCGGGTTGGTCGGCATTTTGAGTCCGAACATCTCGGCCAGCTTCAATACCGGCTCCCAGAGGTAGGAATAGGTCGAAATGATGATCCGCGTTTCCGGGGTGCATAAGGGGTGCAGGCTGAGGAGCATTTCCTCGCAATCATCCACCATGCCCAACACGTCGTGGATGATGATGATGTCGAATGGTCCGCCGAGTTTTTTGATCAGCGCCGGGTCTTCGATATTGCCCTGGTGAAATATATGGGCGGGGAAATTTTCTTTGGCGATGCGGATAATGCTGTCACTCAGGTCGACGCCGACGCCATGGGAAGGTTTTACCGCGTCAAGCATCCTGCCGGTGCCGCAGCCCAGATCAAGCACTTTCAGCCCCTCGGGCACAAGAAACCGCATATAGCTCCAGAGGTCCTGATAATAGAACCTGTTGCGATTGATCCAGGCGTCACGTTGAGGCGCGATGCGATCAAAAAGCTCGCGGGTTTCTGTTTTGCGGGGCGAGGAT
>JABJES010000008.1 GCA_018663165.1 Rhodospirillaceae bacterium | reverse complement strand
GATTATCTGCTCGAAATCGATCCCGCCTGGGTTGAAAAAATCAGCAACAAAATTCCAGCCGCCGACATTCATGGCGAATGGATAGGTCTGGTTCGCACGAACCCACGCGGCTCTGATCTCATCCGCGCCGAGATCGCCGCCATGGAAGAGGAAGGCAGCCTGCGCAATGCCAGCCTGCTTGATCTTCTCAGCCGCCTGCTTAAGGCCGGACATAAAATTGGCGTTCTGTATGTCGCTGGAAACTGGCTCGACGTGGATGATGCCTTCGACCTCGCCGAAGCCCGCAACTTCACCTGATGCCGCCCGCCACCTCCCATTCAGATAAATTTTCCGGTAATTCAGAATGATCTCCGCCGAGGATTTTCTCAAACCCGCCAAGGAACGTGGCTTTGACTTTTTTACCGGCGTTCCCTGCTCGTTTCTCACTCCCGTCATAAATGCGGTTATTTCCGACCGCGAGATCACCTATGTGGGTGCTGCCAGTGAGGGCGAAGCGGTGGCAATTGCGTCAGGAGCCTGGCTGGCTGGACGCAACACAATTGTCATGTGCCAGAATTCCGGCCTCGGCAACGCCGTTAACCCCCTGACTTCGTTGAACTATCCATTCAAAATTCCGACCCTGTTCATTACCACCTGGCGCGGCCAGCCGGGGCTGAAAGATGAACCGCAACATGAATTAATGGGCGTTATCACCGATCGTCTTTTTGAGGCTATGAAAATTCCCCATTTCCCCTTTCCGAGCGAAAAGGCAGCCGTGGCGTCAGCCCTTGATGCCGCTGAAAAGGTAATCGCCGAAACCAGCCTGCCGGCCGCCTTCATCATGGAAAAAGAGAGTGTAAGGGATGACGGCCTCGACCCGCCCGCCCGAACCTTGCCCGCCGAAGGCGTCTTTACCGATCACCGCAAAAATCAACACGATCCCGGCGAACGTCCCACCCGCGCCGCTATTCTCGAACATTTTCTTAAACTTGTTCCGCCCAACGCGCCGGTTATCGCCACCACCGGCAAATGCGGACGCGAACTCTTTACCCTGGATGATCGGGACCAGCATCTCTATCAGGTCGGCTCCATGGGCTGCGCGTCGGCCATGGGACTGGGCGTCGCACTCAATGTCGACCGCCCCGTGGTCGTGCTCGACGGCGACGGTGCCGCCCTGATGAAGATGGGGGCATTGGCCACCATTGGCGCCTATTCCCCGGCCAATCTCGTCCATATCCTGCTCGATAACGGTGTTCATGATTCCACCGGTGGTCAGGCGACGGTCTCGGCATCTGTTGATTTTGCCGCCGTGGCGCTCGCCTGTGGCTATGCCAAGGCCATGACCTGTGATTCCGTGGATGGTTTCGAGGCGGCCTGCGCTACCGCCTTCGCCGGCACCGGGCCGAGCCTCATTCATATGCTTATCGCGCCGGGTTCAATGTCGCCTCTGGGCCGCCCGACAATTACGCCAGGAGACGTTGCCCGGCGGTTCAAGGCCTTTCTCGCCTCTTAAGGCGCGGCGCTCGTCACCCCCATCTCGTCCAAAACCGCTTTCACCGCCGCCATCAGGTCGCGCATATCTTGCGGTCTCACCTGACCGATACAGCCGATGCGGAAGCTGTCGGCCTGGGTCAGCTTACCGGGATAAATGACGAACCCTTTTCCTGCCAGGCCCTTGTAAAAGGCCTCAAAATCGTATTTCGGATCGGCAGGGGTGAGGAACGTAACAATAATCGGTGCCTGAAGATCATCTCCCAGCAGAGTCTGGAACCCCAACTCCCGCATTCCGTCCACCAGAAGCCGCCAGTTCTCGCCATAGCGCTTTCCACGACCTTTAACACCGCCTTCTGTCTGATGTTGATCAAGGGCGCTGGCCAAGGCCGCCAGCACATGAGTTGGCGGCGTAAAACGCCACTGGCCGGTTTTCTCCATGACCTGCCACTGGTCATTAAGATCGAGGCTCAGGGAATGGGCATTCCCCTGGGCAGCCTCCAGGGCGGATTTACGGGCGATGACGAACCCCATGCCCGGCACACCTTCCAGGCACTTGTTGCTCGACGCCATCAAAGCCTCACAAGGCAGGCCCTCCACATCGAGTGGCAGGGCGCCAAAACTACTCATGGCATCGATCAGGAGCCCCCGGTCATGCTTTGAGACAACTTCTGCGATCTCTTCCAAAGGATTGAGAATTCCACTGGTGGTCTCGCAATGGACAACTGCCACATGGGTAATCGTTCCGTCATTTAACAGAGCCTTGCCGATCTCGGCGGTAGAAACCGGTTCATTTTCCGGCCATTGGAGAACATCGCAGTCGCGGCCGATAATTTCGCAAATCCGCGCCATGCGGGCACCGTATGCCCCGTTTTCGAGAATTAAAAGTTTACCGCCCCGGGGTACCAGAGTGCCGATGGCGGCCTCAACGGCAAAGGTGCCACTGCCCTGAACCGGCACACAGGCATGGGTCTCGCCGCCGCCAACCAAAGCGGTCAGTCTCGCCAGCACCCCGGCATTAAGGGCAATAAAATCCCTGTCCCGCGAGCCATAGTCGCGCAGCATCGCCTCGCGAGTCTGGCGCCCGGTGGTCAGGGGGCCGGGGGTCAAAAGCAGGGGAGCACGTGGCGGAGCGGTCATCTGTTTTCCATATAAAGAAAGAAATAATCTGGACACCACCGGACCTTAAATTCTTACCCCGGCGAAAATCAATGGGCAGAGGTAGATTACCGTGGCCCGCTGGCGAGAAAAAGGTAAACAGATACCCTTGTTAATTATAATGATATTAAACTGGATTTCCTTTGCATTATGGGAAAAACACGCCATTATAACCAATCAAATCATATGGTTATTTGCTGGAAAGGAAGGGCTGGCAAATGGGGGAGACTCTGCTTCACGAAATCGGGGGCGAGAATGGCCTTCGCGATGTTATGCAGCGCTTTTTGAAAAAAGCGCAAGGGAACCCTGATATCGGTCGCTTCTTTATTCATTCCGATCCGACATCTTTTGCCGAAAAAACCAGCCCGGCCTTTTTTGAAATTTTTGACAATCCCGGTGCCCCTCCCTCAAGCAATCTTGCCTCCACCCACAACCGCCAGGTCTATCTCGGCCTCAGCAATTCTCATTTTGATGTTTTCCTCACCCTGTTCGCCGCCGCCCTGACGGAACAGGGCGTTACCCCGGAAAAGACCGAAGAGGCCATAAATATTCTTGATGAGCTGCGCGGCGAGATGCTGAGCGGCTATCGGGATCAAAGATCATCAATCTGACCAAGGAACCCACCCGTCTACCTCTACTCTCCTCCTGACATTCCCGTGAAAATTGTGGCTCTCAAAGCCTAAAATCGATTCCCCCCCCCCAATCGCCTTTGAAACAGCCATAAATCTAATTTTTCTGGTTTTTTAAGCGATTCCAACCTGTTGCAGGAATAACCATAAATTAATTATTTTTTTAACTTGCTTTGTTGGGTAGATGCCGACATAACCACAAGAAATTTGTGGAACCTTTTGTCTAACGGGGAACTGGTGGGCATTAATATTCTAGAGAGAATCGGCGGCGAAGAAGCCCTGCGGGATATTCTTTTACGCTTCTATGAAAAAGCCTGCGCCGATGAGCATATCGGTCGCTTCTTCCTCCGCCTGGAGCCTGAGCACTTCTCGGGCAAAGTGCTTGGTGTCTTCCTTGAAATTATGACCAATCCGGGAAATAAACCGGCCGCTGATCTCGGCGCGGCGCACTTCCATTCCGTTCACCTCGGGCTCGGCCATAAACATTTCGACACGTTCATCACTCTGTTCCGCGAGGCGCTGGAAGAAAAGAATGTGGCCCCCGACATTATCGATCAAACGCTCCAGATAATGGAAGGTCAGCGCGGCGGCGTGCTCCAGGGGCTCAAGCATAAACACCAATAACCCTCCCCGGACATCAACAATGAGGCCCCATATAGGCCTGCACCTGATCCCGCCAGTCAGCGCCTTCGTTTACTGTTTCCGCCGGAGATTCCCCAGTCGGG
>JABJES010000174.1 GCA_018663165.1 Rhodospirillaceae bacterium | reverse complement strand
TGCTCGCCCGGACGATCGCCGCCATATCTGATCCCAAAAAGTCCTGAGCCCTTCGGCATGCCCCCCTTGCCCGACGCCCCCCTGGCCCCCCATGACTGCTTATAACCGCCGATCAAGACAGGGTGTGAACATCTGGCCGGGCTTCGTTGATGCCCTGGCGGCCCTCCTGATGGTTGTCATTTTTCTGCTCATGGTTTTCATGTTGTCGCAGTTTTATCTGCGCGAAACCCTGTCGGGACGCGACAAGGCGCTGGAAAACCTGCACATCGAAATTAGCGAGCTCGCCGAGTTTCTCTCCCTCGAACAGCAGGCCAATGCCGATCTCCGCCTTAACCTCGAACAACTTTCCAGCGAACTGCAAAGCTCGGTCAGCGAAAGCGACCAGATGAGCTCTAAAATCGGCGAACTGACGGCAGCATTGCGATTGAGCGAGGAAAGCATCAGCGATCTCAACCAGGGGCTAACCCTGTCCCAGGAACAGCTCGCCACGCTTGAGGCCCGTCTGGCTGATGCCCAGACCCATAATGCCCAGACCCGGAACGACCTTGCCGAAAAAGAAAAAAACCTTGCGAAAATGACTGCCAATTACAAGGGAAGCGAGGATTCCCTGATTGAAGAGAGACAGCTTTCCGAACGCCAGCGCGATGAATTGTCACTCCTCAACCGACAGCTTGCCGCCTTGCGCGAGCAACTGGCGACCCTGACTGCATCGCTTGATTCAGCAGAGAAAAAGGACGAGCAAAACCAGGTCAAAATTTCCGACCTTGGCAAGCGCCTCAACGTGGCGCTGGCCGGCAAAGTGCAGGAACTGACAAAATACAGGTCTGAATTCTTCGGTCGTCTGCGCGAACTGCTCGGTGATCATTCGGACATCAGCATCGTCGGCGACCGTTTCGTCTTCCAGTCAGAAGTTTTGTTCGATTCCGGCTCGGCGACCCTGGAAGCCGAGGGCACGGTCCAGCTCAATCAACTGGCACTGACTCTGCTTGAAATCGCCAGGGATATCCCCTCAGACATCGACTGGATTTTGCGGGTCGACGGCCATACAGATTTGGTGCCGATCTCCAACGAGCGCTATCGCTCAAACTGGGAGTTATCGGCCGGCAGAGCCATATCGGTGGTTAAATTCCTGATCGAACAGGGGGTTCCCGCCAATCGGCTGGCAGCGGTCGGGTTTGGTGAATTTTCACCGCTTGATCCGAAAAAAGATGCCGCTGCCTATCGCCGCAACCGCCGCATCGAAATCAAACTAACCCAACGCTAGAGACGTTATAGTCCCACCAGCCCCGGCTCGGGTTCATCAACATGGCGTCCCAGCGCCGCCTCGTCGAATTGCAGGGCGGCAAGGTGGGCATAAAGGCCACCCTCGGCCATCAATTCTTCATGGCTGCCAATGGCAACGATACGACCGTGATCGAGAACCACGATGCGGTCGGCTTTCAACACCGTCGCCAGGCGATGGGCAATGACCAAAGTGGTCCGTCCGACCATCAGCTTTTCAAGCGCCTGCTGCACCTTGCGCTCATTTTCGGCATCAAGAGCACTGGTCGCCTCGTCGAGCAGCAGCAGGGCGGGATTGCGCAGAATGGCGCGGGCAATGGCAAGGCGCTGACGCTGTCCACCAGAGAGTAAAACACCGCGTTCGCCGAGTGGACTGTCAAAGCCATCGGCAAGACGTTCGATAAAGCCGTCGGCCTCGGCTGCCCTGGCAGCGGCCCGCACTTCCGTCTCACTGGCCTCAGGACGCCCATAACGGATATTCTCATATGCGCTGGCGGCGAAGATAACCGGCTCTTGAGGCACCAGCCCGATCCTTTGGCGCAAGTCTTCCAAGGACGCCTTGCGCAGATCAACCCCATCAAAGGTGATGGCTCCTGTTTGAGAATCATAAAACCGGAGAAGAAGCTGAAACACCGTCGACTTGCCAGAGCCCGACGGCCCCACCAGAGCCACGGTTTCTCCTGGCGCAATATCAAGGCTAAAATTTTCAAGCGCCTTGACCGGAGCACCTGCCGGATAACGAAAATCAACATTCGAAAAAGCAATCGCCCCACGCGGCGGCACAGGCAACGGCAGCGGATCGGCAGGCGAGGTAACGCTGGATTTGGAATCGAGAAGCTCGAAAAGCCGCTCGGTTGCACCGGCAGCGCGCTGAAGATCACCGATAACCTCACTGACCGCCCCCACCGCACCGGCAACAACCACGGAATAGAAAACGAAAGCAGAAAGGTCACCGGCAGAAATTTCACCGGACAGCAGATTACGCCCGCCAATCCAGAGAATGATCCCGACCGACCCGAAAACGAGAAGAATCACCATCCCCGTTAGCCATGCCCGCGCCCTGATCCGCCGCGCCGAGGTAAAAAATGCATCTTCCACCCGATTACTGAAGTCGGCCCGGTCAACAGGTTCGTGGCCGAAGGCCTGAACCGTGCGGATGGCATTAAAACTTTCCTCTATATAGACCCCAACATCGGCAATACGATCCTGGCTGTCGCGAGAGAGGTTGCGCACCATCCGTCCGAAAATGACAATCGGCAGAATGACCACAGGCACCACCAAAAGCACCATTCCGGTCAGCTTGGGGCTGGTGATCATCAGCATGACGATCCCGCCAACCATCATCAGGATATTCCGCAGGGCGACAGAAACCGTGGACCCGATAACCGCCTGAATGAGAGTGGTGTCGGTGATCAGCCGCGATATGATCTCGCCGACGCGGGTCACCTCAAAAAACCCAGGCGACAGGCCGATTACCTTGTCATAAACGGCGCGACGGATATCAGCAACGACCCGCTCACCGATCCAGGAAATGAGAAAAAACCGGGAGGCCGAGGCGACCGCCAAAATCACCACAACAATAAGGAGAATGATCAGAGCCTGATTGAGAAGCTGTGTATCGCCGCTGGAAAAACCGTCATCAACAAGACGGCGCAACCCCTGTCCCAGGGCCAGAACGGTGCCAGCGGCGACAACAAGCGCCACAACGGCACCTGCCACCTGCCAACGGTAGGGCCGCATGAAGACGGAAAGCCGCCACAAACGGCGCAGGTTCTTATCCGATGGACGCTCAACTGAAGAGGTTTTAGCGGTCATCGCCATAGCGCCAGAAAGACCAGGGAACGAACGCAATATGCCTGCCGCCTAGACATTGGGGAGCGCCCCCGCACCGGCAACGGAAAGCTCACGCGACAACAGAGCCCCGAGGGTCACCTTTTTCCCCTCTGCATCGGCTCGGGTTGTCCGCCAAACCCCGGAATCTTCATCATGATCAAAATGATGGGCACCGGAAACAGGCGACGAGACCCAGATCTGACGCACAGAGGCGTTCTTATTGATCACGTATTCGCCGCCATTTTCCATCTCAATGGTTAAAATCCCTTCTTGCAGATCGACATCGAAGGCCGCCTCCGGCACCTCTTCCAAGGCATCGAACAGGCGCGTCAGTGTGTCATCGGCAAGGGTAGAAAACAGGCTCTCGTCATGCATGAGCGAGGAATCACTTCCTTAAACTGAAATCGAAGGCCTCCCTATAACACGTTGATGAGGGTTGCAACCAGCCTTGAAGCAAGCATTTAAGCCCACCAGACAGGGAAATACGCCAGGGGTATTGAAAAGATATTCAATCAGTCGTCGATTGCAGGGCTTGCGAAGGCCGAAATCCTTCGTTATAAACCCGTTTCTGTCTGGAGCGCCCCTTAAAGGCTGGGGGCAAAGCACCCCATCTGGATCAATCAGATTACTTGCGAGTAAAAGGTCATGAAAAAAGATACCCATCCCGACTATCACGAAATCACCGTGGTGATGACTGACGGCGAGACCTTTACCACCCGCTCGACCTGGGGCAAGCCCGGCGATCAGCTAAAGCTCGACATTGACCCCAAGACCCATCCGGCCTGGACCGGCGGCAACCAGCATCTCGTCGATACCGGCGGCCAGCTGGCGCGCTTCAACAAGCGCTTCAAGGGGATGGGCGTCTAAACAAAGGGATAATCCTCTATTCCCACCGTTTACGCTTAGAATTTTACGCTTAGAATTTCGTTCCCTCGATGGGGACATCGCCCCCGCCCATTTCAACACTTTAGTTAGTTTTAAATCCGCCATTGCACGCGGAGGTGGACGGCTTCCTGGTCGAAGTCAGAGCAATATAAGAAAATCCGGCATTTTTAGAGAAAAGGGATGGGGCCGTGCACCTCATCCCTTTTTTATGACGCCTCCTGCCCACAGATGCGCCTAATGCTTGGCCTAATGCACCCGACCTTCTTCAAGTCTGACGATGCGGGAGAATAGACTGTGGCTGTTGACCAGCAATCGCTTAAACCTTGGCGAAGCCGTCTCTTCAACGTCCCTGTTACGCTTCAGGCATACAACCCGATCGGAAAAGCTGATAACGACTGTTTCTTCGGATTGAGACAAAATTTCCCCTGAAAAGGCAGCCTTCTGGTTCATCAGCCAGTTCATGCTCAAGGTAAGGCGCGAGGTGAGGCGAAAAACTTCCAAAACCACATCAAGGCGATGGTCCGGCGGCAAACCGTCGAGATCGAGACTTCGATGATGGAAACGGAGATAGTCCTCAGCCTGAGACAAAAGTTCCAGAGCCTCATCATAATTCCGACTGTAAAATTCTATACTGGCCTGTCTGCCCATCTCTGGAAACACACCTCCGAAAATGAAGAACCGCCCACAGTTTCTCTCAAAGATCCCTTCCTGGCAACTATATTTAGTATAATTTTAGTAAAAACCGACTAAATGCAGTGGGCGTCTTCGATAAAGAGAAATCCGCCTATTTCTTGAAAACAGACTCTGCGGAACTGCGGGAATCTTTCTTGGCGGCAATCATTTTACCGGCCCGGATGATTTCTTTTTCCAACCCTGAGATATAGGCCTCAAGCTCCTCGATACCGAGATTTTCCAGACTCTGTGGAAACACAATGATTTCACGTGACTTGCGGATATCGTCGTCTTCCATGATTTTTCCTCCCCCTGATTGGCCCCTTACTCAATTGGCCATCCATCTATCCAGTCTTGCCAGGCGGCCTGGATAATACTAGACCAGAGCCACTCCTTTCCACCAATACCGAACCAATATCGCGGGAATAAAGATGGCCGAAAAATTACCCGAATATATGACCGTTATCGCCGTTCCCGAGCCGGGCGGACCGGAAAAGCTGGTCCCCGAGACCCGCCCCCTGGAATTGCCGGAGACGCAAGAAGTCCTTGTTCAGGTCGCTGGCGCGGGGCTCAACCGCCCTGATGTAATGCAACGTCAGGGAAATTATCCGCCGCCAAAGGGGGCCTCGGATATTCCCGGACTGGAAATATCTGGCACCATTGTTGCGCTCGGTGCCGATGTCAGAGACTGGAAAGTCGGTGATCGCGTTTGCGCCCTGGTTTCCGGTGGCGGATATGCCGAATATTGCCGGGTGCCCGCCCCTCAATGCCTGCCGGTGCCCGCTGGCTTTACCATGGTCGAGGCGGCCTCACTGCCGGAATCCTTCTTCACCGTCTGGTCAAACCTGATTGACCGGGTTCACCTCAAGAAGGGTGAAAGCCTGCTCGTTCACGGCGGGTCGAGTGGCATCGGCACAGCGGCCATCCAGATCGGCCGGGTGCTGGGGGCACGGGTATTCGTCACCGCCGGCTCAGCCGAAAAATGCACTGCCTGCGAAGAACTCGGAGCGGAACGAGCAATCAATTACCGCGAAGAGGATTTCGTCGAGGT
>JABJES010000009.1 GCA_018663165.1 Rhodospirillaceae bacterium | reverse complement strand
CGGGGGTGGGGCCGTTGACGGCGACGGCGAAGTCTGTTGCGGCGCGTTTGTCTGTCGGGGCGCGGCAGCGGGAAATTCCGCCGGACGAGAGCCCAGGGTGACGGCGATAAATCTTGATTCGCTGCCGGACTGGATAAGCAAGGCCATCTTTTCCCCCGGGGCATGTCGGCCGATCAGCGAAAGCGCCTCTCTGAGAGTTCTCACCAGGGTACCGTCGATGGCGAGGATGACATTGCCCTGCCTCAGTCCCTTTTTTTCCGCCGCCGAGCCGGGAACGACTTTGAGAACAAGCACCCCTTCCTGTTCGCTGCCGCCCATGGTCGCCCGCAGGTCGGCGTCCATCTCCTGAAGCTTGACCCCGAGCCAACCGCCCTTGTTCTCGAAATCGGGAACCGCAGGGCGCTTTTCAGTTGCTGCGGAAGGCTCACTTGAGCCCTGCGCTACGGCCTTGACGCCGGAGATGCAGCACCTGTTGGCCTGGGGAGAGGGAACCGCCGATTTCAGGGAACAAAGCGGCCTTGGGTTTTGCGGCGTCGGCTTGACGAAACTCCAGGCCTTGCAGCGATCGTCCAACTGGCAGGCCGTCTGGCAGTCTTGCGCCGTCAGGCCATCGCGAAAGATCATGTCGTAATCTGCGCCCTGGCGAAGAACCGACTCCTCAAAAGCCGGGCCAGCTTGAACAGGCAGGGCCAGAAGAAAGACCTGAAGGAAAACCAGGAGGAAAAAAGGAAAGAAAGGTTTCATCCCATTCACTCTGACAACGGTAAATTCCAGATTGGTTTAAGTATGGCACTGTTGGGCAAGGAGTCCAACCGGGAGAGTGGGTTCTCAGCCTCACCCGCCCGCAAAACCGAACGGCCCTAGTTGGGGCTATTATTTTCTGTCGGATGGGGTGGGGAGGGTCGCTTTTTCTCTTATTTCCCGATCAGCGGCAATTACCGCTTCCTTGCGCGAACAGGATGTAACTGAACCGGATCTGGCGATCATCGGACATCACCATGGGGCGGCTTATTGTATGAACGGGCAAGCCATGGTCTCGCACGACGCCAAGACGGTTAACCGCTTCATTGGTCACTAAACTCTCCAGGCCCCCGACCGCATCCGCCCTGTCCTGGTCCCAGATCAGGAGGCACTGACCCTGCGCCTCCTCGGTCAGGGGCGGTGTAAAGCTGGCGGCTCGGTTGCTGATGATCCGGGATTGAGGAAAATAACGCCGCAGATTTTCGCCAATGCGGTAAGGATAGCTCTAGCTTACGATGGTGCCGCGGACAAAGCCGGCTTGCCGCAACTCGGATGCAAAGTCAGCGAAGGGAATGTGAAAATAGCATTTTTTGCAGCGCAAAGGATCAACCAGAAACTTGCCTACCAAAGCAACCTCAACCAGCAGAGCCAGAAAAATCATCAACGAGGCAAACCTTGTCACTGCTTTTTCATTAAAACCCACGGCCTCGACCCTGGAAAAGAAATAGATCGGAAAAAGAATCAGCACCAGGAGGTAATGGGTGCTGATCTGTGTCGCCCCAAAGGCAAACACAGCAACAAGCAGGACAATAAGAATAAAGAGGATCTGGCGTCCAAGCAGATTGCGGTAACGGGAAGAGGGGGTGCCAGAAAGGGTGCCAGAGGAACGAATAACGTTCCCAAGTGGTTTGAACGCCCCAAAAAAGAAAAGGACGTACCCCACCACAAGCGGCAAAAGAAAGTTTCCAGTGGTTTTGATTAAACTAACAAGGCCAGCCCCCACACCCTGCCAATAGCTATTCACCGCGACATCATCCCCCCGCAGTTTTGAGGCCAGCACTGAGGCAATGCCATGCGGATCGTCGAGGAACCAGCTCAGATGGGGAAGTGCGACCACCAGGGCGACAAGAAAGGTCAGGGCGATTTTTGGGGTGATCAGACATTTTCGCATTTCCCGATCACACAAAGACGACGCCATAATCGTCAGCAAAAATAACAGAAAATTATATTTTGCAATAAAACCCAGACCGATAACCAGGCCTAGAAGGATGTATGAAAGGACGTTGTTTTTCTTCTCAAGACGAAGAAGAAAGTAGAAAACCGCCACACAGCAAAGGACGAGGGTGAGAGAATGGCTGAAATTCATCAGCCCCTCCCAAGCGTAATAATAGATCCCGAGCAGGGAAAGTGAGGAAAGGACGGCCAGACGGCGATCGGCAACAACCTCACAGGCCACCTTGAAGAACAGAATATACGTCAGAAAAACGAGCGCAACTTTCACCACATTGACCGACAGAATGGTCACCCCGAAAACCTGTTGGGCGGCAATGACGAGCCAGGTGAAAAGCGGCGGGTTGGCGGTGGTGTAGCCCAGGACGAACGCTTGAGAAAACAGAATCTGTTCAGAATCGACATAACCGGCACTGGGAAAAAGAAAGCTCCGAGTGGCGTAGAGGACGAGCAGATAGATAGAGATAAACCAGAAGAATCCGGAATTAGATTCCAGTATTTTTTTAATCATTACCCGCCCTCAATAATCAACGGCCCCAGAAAGGGGACGTTGAGTATTGGCGGATGGGGTGGGATTCGAACCCACGGTACGCTTACACGCACGCCGGTTTTCAAGACCGGTCCTTTCAACCACTCAGGCACCCATCCGGGGTGATGGATATAAAGGATTTCACTTCTTTTGGCCACAGGTGAACAACATGGCGACGAGCCCTTTCACGGCGCAAGTTCAAAGGCCATTTCCTTGGCCTCACCGGGTTCGATTTTGATCTCGGAATCCTGGGGCGATTTTCCACCCTCGGCACGCACCAGATAGGCCCCGGCGGGGAGAATAAAAGTCGGCGTCGGGCTGCAACTGGCGACAACTTCCCTAAGCTTTCCACTGGCCAGGGGCCGAACGTCGAACACTTTGAAACAGATTCCATCAAGCGGTTCTTCGTTTTCCCCTAAAACGGCCTTAAGGGCAAGATAACCGGCGTTAAGGATAAACGAAGCTTCCAGGGTTTCGCCGGTTACAACATCGACATCCAGAGTCGAGGTCGCGCGGCCGGACCACGCCAACACCCGATAAGCGCCCTGGGCCAATACGAAGGTTGGGGCGGGTTTGCAGGAGGCGACAATTTCCCGGTTGCCGCCTTCATCTGTTTTCTTAAAAATCCGGTAACAGACCTTTGCCATGGGCTCGCCGCCCTCAACGGCATAGGCCCTCGGCCTGAAATTGCCGGCATTGAGGAAAAATGCCTGATCAAGGGTGGTGCCTGCGGAAATCTCGATATCATCGCTGACGCTGCTCTGACCAAACCAGGCCTGGGTCCGATAGGAACCGGGAGGCAACTCAACGACCGGTGTGGCATCGCAGGTCGCGGCAACCTCTTTTTCAGCCCCATCGTTAATCGCCGCCATCTCGTAAACCCGATAACAGGCCCCAACAACCTCCCGGCCACCGGGACCCATAAAGGTGGAAAAACGGACCGCACCAAGACCGTCTGCAGGATCGTCCAGCGCTGTCGGCGATAAGTCCACCTCAACCGGTTTACCTGCATCATCCTCCAACGGAGCCTCAACAAGGAGAGCCGCAGCATTCACAGAGCCGTCTATAGAGCCGACAGTCGTCAAGGCAGCAGTGAGTTCACCGGCATTTCCAGCGATAAGAAAAAGCCCGCCGGTCTCATCGGCCAGGCATTTCAGGCCGGAATGGGCCTTGGGGTCGAGGTCAAAACCGATAACATGAACCGTCGTATCAAGGCCGAATTCCCTCAACCCACGCGCCACCTCACAAGGATCAATGCCGCAGGTTTCCTCACCATCGCTGACCAGAACAATGGTCGCTTTGTCTTTTGTAAAGTTCATCTCTTCGGCAGCCAGCGACACGGCGGCGGCCAGCGGCGTGGTTCCCCGTGGGGTCAATCTGCTAACAGCCTGGATGATCGCCGCCGGGTCGGTCGGCCCCACCGGCAGCAGGGTTTCAATGTCGCTGCAATCATCCGCTCGGCGATGACCATAGGCCATGAGACCTATTTTATTGTCCGGATTCCAACCCTTCATCAGATCGGCCACGGATTGGCGGGCGACAGCAACTTTGGGGCCATCGGTAACCGCCTCAATCATGCTGGCCGAAGAATCGAGAATCAGCATCGTCCTTTGGGGTTTGGCACTGGGTGTCTCGGCACTGGGTGTCTCGGCACAAAGCGGAAATAAAACCGAAACCGAAACCAATATCCCGCCAAAAAGACGCAGGAGAAGGGAGGCAAAAAACCGGTTCCGGCACCGCTCCCGGCAAAGATATTCTTTAGCCGTCATATTTCCCCACCATAAATTCCCAATCACGCACCCACAAGCCAGCACACCTCACAGGCTGGCCCGTTTAGGCCCATGACTCTAAGCCTACTACGCCACCGGGAAAACAGAATCAAAAACTGAAAATACCATAAAATTTTACGGAAAATTTAAGGACTCGCGCTTAATCTTTGTCCCGTTGGCTATCTCTTGTCCCGTGGGAGGGTGGAGCGGGCCAAAAAAACGCGCTGGAAGAATCAAAATGAGTGAAACAGAAGACGATCAAGAGCCCTCTGAAGACAGCAAACCAGACGAGAAAACGCCAAAAAAGAAAAAAAAGGGCGGCAAGAAGAAAAAGGGCAAAAAGGGCGGAGGCAAGGGCAAAAGCAAGTTCCTGCCGATTCTCATCACCTTGATTTTTGTCCTCGGCATCACCGGTGGCGTTGTCTATTACTTCTTTTTTACCGGCAAATCTCCAGCTACTGAAGATGTTGCTAAAAAAAGCGGCGGCAAGGGAGAAAAGGCGACACCAGAAGAGGTGGTGGAAGAGGAAGAGGTCGAAATTCCCTTTGAGGAGATGACGCCAGAACAGCAAAAAGCCGTAATGAAAGCGGCTGAGGACGAGGCCATCACCGCCATCAGCGGGCGCTATTCCCCGGCAGGGACTGTGGATGGACATCTTCTCTCAGTGGGCAACTGCGCCACCACGTTCATTCTCATCGCCAAGGATAAGCTCTATCGCAAATCGCCGGGCCAGAAAGCCTTCATTGATAAACTGATCGGTCTAAAACGTGACGAAAACACGCCCTTCGGCAAGGCCAAATACGGGCTGATCGCCGAAAGCAAATCGAAACGCAAGCACCGCCTTCATAAATTCGGTCTCTTTAAGGAAGAATACCGATCCTATCTGATCATTATTGAGGTCGATAAGGACAGGGCCGAGATGACGGAAAACAGCGGTTCCACCCGTGCCCATTATCTCCCCTGCACCGTCACCCCCAAAAAATAATCGCCACAGAGGGACGACAAGGAGGGACGCAAAAGGAACAGGAACCCGGTCAGTCCCTGGGCTTTAGGAAAAAGCGGTGAAGTCCCATGCCGGCGAAAAGAGCGAGGAGGAAGATCACCGTCGAGTCTTTGAAATAGGCAAGCGAAGCCACCGCCGGGCCGGGGCATAATCCCACCAGCCCCCAGCCGATCCCGAACAACGCCGCACCGAGCAAAAGCCGAGGGTCTATTTCCTGACGCAGGGGAAGAGAAAATTTCGGTGTCAGAACCGGCCCCTCGCGCCTGAAGATAAAATGAAAGGCGGGCAGGGCGACCATCAGGGCCCCGGCCATAACGAAGGCGAGGCTAGGATCCCAATCTCCAGCGACGTCGAGAAAGGCCAAAACTTTGGCCGGGTTGACCATCTGTGAGACCGCCAGACCGAGGCCGAAAAGAAGACCTGAGATAAAAAATGCGACAAGGCTCGCCATTTTTAAGACCCCACCAGATGACGAGCGACGAAAACAGTCACCGCTGCACTAGCCATGAAGACCAGGGTTGCGGCCAGCGAACGAGGCGACAGACGGGCCAGACCGCAAATGCCGTGGCCGCTGGTGCAACCACGTCCCAGGGCAGTGCCAAAACCGACCAAAAGTCCGCCAACAATGAGAAGCGGGGTTGAGGAGGTAATTGTGATATCGGTCAGTGGGCCGCCACCAACGCGATAGAGAACGGTGCCGATGACAAGTCCGGCAAGAAACAGGACACGCCAGGCTAAACCGCCGCCAGACAAGGACAGAAGACCGCCGAGGATGCCGCTTATCCCGGCAATCCGGCCAGTCAGCCAGAGCAGGAGAGCACTCGAAGCGCCGATCAAGGCGCCACCCGCAAGGGCGCTATAAGGGGTAAAGTTTTCCATCTTGGGACCGGAAGGGTTTTCCGCCTTCTTATTGTTTAATTCTTGCTTACTATTCCGTTATGGGAACCGGTACGACATTTCTCAATGCCTGGACGCGGATCAGGAGGCAGGAATATCCCCGGCGACAAGAACCCTGTCAATCCGCAAATCAACAGGAAAACATAATTGGCTTAAGCCGCCGCCTTTTTAACGCCGCTTCGGGGGCCTTCTAGCAGGCAATCGAAAAACACCGCATTGGGACAAAAAGCGCGATACCCCCTGTCAAAGCCATCAACATGACTGCAAAGCTGGCCGCCATCGTCGAACCATTGCCGGCACGCCCGCCAGCTTGAACACATGATGCAATTGTGAATGATCTGGTGCAGCAGGGGGGGTGAAATATTCTGAATGTCGATCCCCAGCCGCTCCATCATCGGGCGGTAGAAAAAACCGATTTTATAAT
>JABJES010000247.1 GCA_018663165.1 Rhodospirillaceae bacterium | reverse complement strand
CCGCAGAATTCTTCAATTAGTTCATTCATGGTGGTGCCGGCCGGGGCGAGCTTGACGCCGGGGTTTTTGATCCGACCAGAAACCGAATAGCTACGCAGCCCCTTGCGGTCGTGCCGTCCCTGGTCTGCAAACTTGTGGGCGCCTTTTTCAATGATGTCTCTGATCCAGAAAACGGTCTCGACATTGTGGTTGAGCGTCGGGCGACCGAACAGGCCGATTGTTGAAATATAGGGTGGGCGATGGCGGGGCAGGCCGCGCTTGCCTTCGATGCTTTCAAGCATTGCCGATTCTTCACCGCAAATATAGGCTCCCGCACCCCGCCGCAGGTGGATGTGGGTGCGGTCGCTGAGGCCGGCGGCCTCAATCTTGGCGATTTCGGTCTGAAGAATTTTGCGTACACCGGGATATTCGTCGCGAAGGTAAATATAAACGTCCGTGGCCTCGACCGCCCAGGCGGCGATCATCATTCCCTCGAGAAAGCGGTGAGGATCGGTTTCAAGATAGAATTTATCCTTGAAGGTGCCGGGTTCTCCCTCATCGGCATTGATGGTCATCAGCCGGGGGCCGGGCTCTTTGAGAACGAAGCCCCATTTCTGCCCGGCGGGGAAACCGGCGCCGCCCATGCCGCGAAGTTCGGATTGGGAGAGCGTATCGATAATCTCATCGGGCGAATAGGCGTCGGTCAGACAGTCCCAAAGCAAGTCGTATCCGCCGTCTTCCCTATATTTCCGGAAATCCGTATAGGCGGGAATTTCGGGGCTGAACTCGCCCTTTTTCACGGCATCGAGAACGCTTGCCGTTGATGCCTTTTCAACATGGTAATGTCCGATTTCGGCCACCGGCGCATGGTCGCAGCGGCCCATGCAGGGGGCGGGCAGAACTCGAATATCCTTTCCCGCTTTTTCGAGAAGATCAACGAGAAGGCTTTGCGCCCCTTGCATCTCGCAGCTAAGGCTGTCGCAGACCCGGATTGTCAGCTTCGGCATTGGCGGGTCGGAGTCTTTTACAACATCGAAATGGGCATAGAAGGTCGCAACTTCGTAAACTTCGGCGAAGGAGATCTTCAGCTCATGGGCTAGCGCGGCAAGATGGGATTGGGTCAGGCAATTGTATTTGTCCTGAACGAGATGAAGAAATTCGATCAGGCTGTCTCTTGTGCGAGGCTTGTCTCCAAGAAGTGCGCCAACTTCGGTGAAAGCTGTTTGTTTGACCCGCCGCCCCTTCGGGTGACGGATAACGGCGTTTCGACCAGCCTTTTTCTTCTTAGTTGTTTTTTCCATAGATTCGGAGGTTTCCTGTTTTAAAGGCCTTACTTAGACTTTATCAGCTTAAACTTTGATGAATTTTTTGTAAAAATGATGGGTGACGTGCTTTTGAATGTCGTGGGCTGCGTTCAAAGCTCAAGAGATAAAAATTGATTTTTCAGAGATGCTGCATTTTCTTTATCCGATACAAACTGTCAATCAAAGAGTTGAGAAAACAGCAAAATCACAATGATTTTCCTCCTGTAACGGCTTCGAACAACAAATCTGAGCCAGATTGCGGTTGATTTAAATAGGAGCCCCCGTGCTTTTATCCTATAACATGTTGATCGAATTGAATTTTTAATAAAAACAATTGATTTGGCCCTGTTTTTTCAGGCGGCTGCCTTCTAAGGCGTAATAAATCACGGGAGGGCGTGAATGACGAGGGATGACGCATCTATTTTCAGAGATGGTGAGGCATTTGCCTTTGACTTGAACCTGGTTGAAATCCTCTGTTCCCGGCTGTGTCATGATCTGATCAGCCCGATTAGCGCCATAAACAACGGGCTTGAGCTTGTCGGCGGTGAGGGGGGCTCGTCGCTGGATCAAGAAGCCATGGCTATGATCTCTCAATGTGGCAAGGAATTGGCTGTTCGCCTGCAATATCTCCGAGCTGCTCTGGGTCGTGGGGATGGTCTGGACAAACTTGAGGATTTTTCACCTCTTCGTGCTCTTGCCCAGATGTATTTAGGGGATGGCAAAGTTACTCTTGTTTGGCGGGATGATGATTTAAATCCACGGGTAACGGTGGGTCGGAAAGCCTCAAAACTAATGCTGAGCCTGATATTACTGGCCGCTGAGGTCCTTCCTTTCGGGGGTGCGGTCGTGG
>JABJES010000113.1 GCA_018663165.1 Rhodospirillaceae bacterium | reverse complement strand
GGGATTCTTCCTTAGCGTTTTCAATTGCATATTCGGATATATCAATTCCGGCAATTTCCACCCCCGGCATGGCTTGGGTAAATTCATAAAGCAGAAACCCCTTTCCGCACCCTATATCGAGAATGCGATCACCCGCCTTTAATCCGTAATGGGCTGCCATCTTTTCAGCGATCGGGCGCCACCGGCCATCATAGCTATAGCCGCCATAACCGTATTTACGATCCCCATCCCAATAATCGCGCCCCCATTTCTTCGCAATCTCAGCGCATTCCGCCTTGTCTGCTTCCATGACACGAGCGAGATAATCCCGTTTCGTACCGGAATGAAGCTGCTGGATAAAATCTATCTGTTTCAAGGCCATCACAAACGAGAAGTTACACGAACTGACCGTGTTCCGGATCGATGGCCAGATAATCCATCATACCCAGAATCTTCGCATGATCAGCGCAGTGGTGCGGACAATGGATCTGAGGGTTTATTGCGTATACCCGCTCCCGGTTTTCTTCCGAAAACCAGAAATCCTTGAACGACCTATCCTTGATCGACCCCAGGGTTCCATCCTTAGTGAACGCTTTGTCATGACAAGTATAAACCACACAGTCGCCCCCGATGACGGGATTAAACTGTATGTTTGGACAAATAGTATAGGGGCGGTCGAAGCGCTCTTCCATTTCGTGATAATGATCAAGAATAGCGAAACCCTCTGTCGCCAGCGCCTTGGCCAATTCGATTTCTTCATCAATTCTTGGTTTGAGCTTGCGATGGTAATCATTAAACTCTGCGCCATCGTTGCTTGTAATGGCCCCAACCAGCTTCACGTGATTGACCCCCACGTCCTTGAGCAGCGCACAAATATCGGAGACATGAGTATGGTTATCCTCGCCGATGATCAGACTGACACCGAGCACACATTTTGATTGCCGCGCAATGAAATCGCGCATGTTGATGATCAGCTTGTCGAAAGCGTCCTCACCGATCCGCCGAGCCTTGGCGTAACTTGGGCCGTCCCAGCCTTCCATGGACACACGCACCCAGGTGGCGTGCTTGGCAAACGCATCGGCAACCTTGCCCTTGAGGTTCGAGCCGTTGGTCAGGCTGCCGATCTTTACCCCGCCTTTTGCCAGGGCCTCGATAACTTCCGGCAGGGGCTTGTAAAGCAACGGCTCGCCACCACCGGAAAATGTTACGGCCTTAACACCCATATCAACGATGTCATCGACAATCTCGAACATCTTGTCTCGAGGGATCTGGTCCTTAACGTCCATATCCTCTCCAAGCTGGAGGTTGCTGACCCGATAGGCGCAATACCAACAGTCGTGGTTACAGTGATTCATCGGTTTAATCCGGATGTTAACCGGCGCCAACAATCGCCTTTCCCGGATGGCCTCAAGGTGGCCCGGAAAACGAAATGGCTTCAAGCTGCTGTATAACTTCGTCACTTTTTCCTCTATTTCCTGTCTCTTTCCATGAAAGACATAGATTACCCGTAGAAACCGTTAATCGTTTCGACAACCCGCTCAATGTCTCCCGGCATCAGATCTTGATGAACCGGAATTGAAAGGATATTCCCGGCTTGTTGCTCCGTAATTGGAAAATCTCCCGCCTTGTATCCAAGGCTAACCGCCGCTGGCTGAAGATGGATCGGGGTTTCATAGTGAATAGCCGATCCAATGTTTTTTTCAGATAACGCCCGGCGAAGCTGATCCCTTCTTTCGACCCGGATCACCATCGTGTGATAGGTATTAAATTCATAAGGTTTCTCAGGCGGTACATATATATGCACGTCGTCCAGCAATTCCCTGTAAATTTTAGCATTATCCCGACGACGGCGAATAACCTCGGGAAGCAATTTGAGTTTAAGACGCAGCAATGCCGCCTGAATGGTGTCCATGCGGCTTACAACACCGAATATTTCAGAGCGCCCTTTTCCGACGATACCGTGATTGCGAAGAGACGCCATTTTTTCAGCCACCTCGGCATCGTCCGTAAGTAGAAATCCGGCGTCACCAGCGGCATTCAGGTTCTTGAGCGGATGGGCGGAAAAGCACCCCATATGCCCGAACGACCCGGCGATTTTTTCCTTGTACAAAGAGCCGAATGCCTGAGAAGCGTCCTCGACAACAATAAGATTGTTTTTTTGGGCAATTTCCAGGATCGGATCCATATCTGCGATCCGGCCAGTAAGATGAACCGGCATGACAGCTTTCGTACGCGGAGATATGGCCGCCGCAAATTTATCTGGGTCGATATTCATATCATCCCGAACATCGGCAAAAATCGGGGTCGCACCGAGTCGCGCTATGGCCGCCGTCGATGCAATAAAGGAGTTTGGCGGAGTAATAACTTCATCGCCCGGCCCGATACCCAGAACCGACATTCCCAACATCAAGGCGTCCGTTCCAGAATTCAGCGCCACCGCATGAGAAACGCCGCAGTAATCCGCAACCTCTTTCTCAAAGAGATCAACTTCTTCACCTCCGACAAACTTGCCGGAGACAAACACTCGCTCTACGCATTGCATAATTTCGTCTCTGTGGCCCTCAAATTGAGCCGCCAGATCAACAAATTTGATGGCGCTTTCTTTACGCATATCTGTATCTACTTCTGTCATAGGGAATGAGCCGCACTTGATGAAAAAAATCGGGCGCTGAGGGTCATATCTTCGGGCGGGCAGCGGAAGAGGATGTCTTTTCTTCTCCCAACACAGCACGGACGCGGCTTTCGATGCCTTCCGGATCAAGCCCGCACTGCTCCAGAAGATAATTCTGTGATCCGTAACCGCTCAGGAATTTGTCGGGCAAGCCAAGCCGGAGCAGCCTCGGAATAGTCATTTCACCCGCATGGTCTACAAAATATTCAGCAACAGAACTGCCGAGGCCGCCAATAAGGGTGTGCTCTTCAACCGTAACCACAAGCCGCTTTCCATCGGCCAGCGCCATTAACCGCTGCCCGTCCATCGGTTTCAACGTGTGCATATGCAAAACGCCGCACGATATGCCTGAAGAGGAAAGCGCCTCTGCCGCGGCAAGGGCCCGCTGAGTCATGACCCCCGTCGTCACAAATAAAACGTCTCCGGCGGGACGAACAAGCACGGCCTCGCCGATCTTGGAGGCGCCTTCATTATGGGGAACCACCTCATCTTTTCCCTTCGCCAGACGGATATATACAGGCCCCGGCCATTCAAGGGTATGGGGCATTAGCCGACGCATTTCTTCGGCATCCATTGGCGCAATCACGGTCATGTCGGGAAGGCTGCGCATGACGGCAATATCCTCAACGGCCATGTGCGTCGGGCCCAAGGGAGCATAAACCAAGCCCCCACCGTTGCCGATGATCCGCACCGGCAACTTGTGAAGGCAGAGATCGATAGCGACTTGCTCAAGGGCGCGACGGGTAATGAAAGTACTGATAGTGTGGACAAAAGGAATATAACCGTCCATTGCCAGGCCGGCGGCCATGCCGATCATGTTGGCCTCGGCTACCCCCTCCATGAAAAATCTTTCGGGCATTTCCTCTTTCATGGCGGACAGAGTGCCGGCCCCGAGATCCGATCCGATATAGATGACCCTCGGGTCTCTGCGAGCCAGTTCATGCACCATATCGATACAGGTCGCACGCATCAGGATTCGCCTATGGATTTACGTATCTCGGCGATTTCTGCATCACTGAGATAAGATTTATGGTGCCATTCTGGATTATGCTCCGCCATGGAAACGCCTCTTCCCTTAACCGTGTGGCATATGATGACGCTCGGCCGCCCCGGCTCTATCGGCGTCATGCGAAAAACATCCCGCAGAGCAGCGACATCATGGCCATCCGCCTCCCCGACGGCAAAGCCAAAGCTGCGCCATTTATCGGCAAGAGGCTCTATATCAAGAACCTCAGCCGTTGGCCCATAGGACTGGAGCTTGTTCCGGTCGATGATAGCAACGAGATTTTCCAGCCCGTGTTTAGCGGCACACATGGCGGCCTCCCATACGGAGCCCTCATTGATTTCACCGTCTCCCATAATCACGAAAACACGGCTGTCGCGCTTTTGCATCCGCGCGGCAAGGGCAAGGCCATTTCCAATCGCCAGGCCATGCCCCAACGACCCCGTCGAAGCTTCGACGCCGGGAATATGGTCTTCCGGGTGCCCTCCGAGCATTGCCCCTGGTCGGGACTGGCGATTTAGCTCCTCAGCCGGAATATAGCCCTTGTCGGCAAGCATGGCATAAAGAGCCAGACAGCCGTGGCCCTTGCTGAGGATCAGGCGATCTCTCTCCGGCCAATCCGGCTCATCACTGCGAAAGCGCAACACATCATCATACAGCACACGCAGAATTTCGATGAGGGAGAGGGCGGCGCCCGGATGGCCTCGTGCGCCCCCTTCAAGGGCATCGATTACCATGTTTCTCAAATGGCGAGAACGCTCGTCGAGCCTACCCTTAACGGGGAGCGTGGTGGATTTAGGGGCATTACTCATGCGCGGGCACACTCCTGATCAACAACCGTCAACAACCGCTCTGCCTTTTCCAATTGCGCGGCCTGGGCAGATTCCATGTCTTTTTTTGAACCGGAATACACCCGGCGAAACCATCTTTCGGGCAGGAACTCGTTCAAAAGAATGAGGCACCAGCGCAGGCCATAAAGAGGATAAAGGGCCGACAGGCGTTGCTGGAAGCCTGAATCCGCCTGATAAAGCTTTTTCATCGCAGACTCGAATTGCTCACGTTCGGATAAACTCAGAACATGGCCGGGGTGCCACAAAAAATCAGAAGTTAGTTTCACAGGGTCATCCCAGCCAAAATATTCGAAGTCAAGAAAGACAAGGCGCCCGTCGGTCCGCCGCATGACATTATGAAAGCCATAATCGGAAGGGGAGAGCGCCCTGCTGCATAAGGAAATTTCATTCTCAAAGGAAAGGCTGTGCTTTTCATATAAGGCTCTCGCCCGATCAACAAGGTTTATCAACAGAGGATCAAACGAGCCAACAAGAAAACCCTTCAGAGCGGGGTGGCTTTCCGCTATTTCATCGATCCGCTGCCGTCGTTGGTCGATCTGCTCACATAGGGACGCGCCACTTAAACAGCACTCCGAGGCAGAGACGAGGCTCTTTGCATTGGCCGAATGCCGCACCTCGAAAAGCTTCTCCAAGAATTCAATTGCAGAGGAAATATCCGCCGGACTGCGCGATTCAGGGTTTGCCGCGGACAAGGCC
>JABJES010000178.1 GCA_018663165.1 Rhodospirillaceae bacterium | reverse complement strand
TTTTTCAATCAGCACCACTTTGGCCCCCATCTGGGCGGCACCTGCGGCAACCGAAAGACCACCGGCTCCGGCACCGATGATGCAGATATCGGCCTTTATCTGCTCTGTCATTGGATCATCCTTTCGCAAGCCTCAGTTTCCAGCCGGTTTGCGGAGCTTGTAAAGCACCGGCAGCAGCGCCAGGAACCCGAGACCAAGCAGGGGGAGAAGAATTTGCGGATCGAAAATAAGCCCCAGATCAGGTGTTTCCCCGAGGTCGAACACCATCCCCAGGCCACTGCCGATGCTGGCATAGACAAGGGTGCCGGGAATAATGCCAATAAAAGTCGTCACCACATAAACACCAAATCCCACCCCCAGAAACGCTGGCACCAGATTAACCAGCCAGAAGGGGAATAGCGGCACCAGACGGAGAAAAAAGAGATAACTCCAAGCATTTTCCTGGAATCCCTTTTCCATCTTCACAATAGCCGGTCCGGCGCGGCGCATAAGAACATCGCCAAAAGCGGTGCGGGCGGCGAAAAAAAGTGCACTGGCACCGAGTGTCGCCCCCACCACCACATAGGCTGTTCCGGCAAAGGTGCCGAACAAAAAACCCCCGGCAAGGGTCAGGATCGTGCCCCCAGGCAGGGAAAATGCCACGGCAAGCCCATAAATCAGTATGAAGAAGCCAGCCGACAGCACAGCGTTACGGGCCACCAGATCGAGCAGCATCCCTCGATTAGAGCTGAATTCCTCAAAAGAGAGATAATGTGTGCCGCCCATGACAAAAAAGAGCCCCAATCCGACGATCAGGACAAGAAAAGGGAGAAATCTCCAGGGGGATGCGCCACTTGGTGCGGTTTGGGGCGTATTTTCACTCATCGTCAGGACCTTTTCCCTGTGAAAACGGGGCTATCTGGAGGTTTTTTGAGAAAAAACGGGATTAAGCGAGATTAACTAAGATCAGTTAAAACACATCTTTTCTGCGCCATGCCACTCACCTTTACACACTACACCATCACCTTTATGTGAAAGACGATTGATTCCACCCTTGCCGAGATCAAAAAAATCATTAAATTCCCTTGATCGGTAAGCAGCGCCGACATTGACTTTGGTTACTTAAAACCCTATACACCCGCCGGTGTTCTTAATCTTTATTCGCCCGGCACCTGCCGCACTCAACGGAGTAGTTTCGTGAAACGCACCTTTCAGCCCAGCGTCATTGTTCGCAAACGCCGGCACGGCTTTCGTTCCCGCATGGCCACCGTCGGTGGCCGCAAGGTTCTGGCGCGGCGCCGCGCAAGAGGCCGCAAGCGTCTGTCCGCCTAGTTCCATGACCCCCGTCATCGGTCGCCTGAAAAGGCGCCCTGAGTTTCTGAAAGTAGCCGCTGCAAAACGTAAATCAGTGGCTCCAGGGCTTGTTCTGCAAGCCCTCAAACGGGATTCCATGACAGCTAAAGCCGCCTTAAATTCCCGCCTTCCCACCGAAGGCGAGACCCGCATCGGTTATACGGCCAGCCGCAAGGTCGGCCCATCGGTGGCGCGAAATCGTGCGCGACGGCGGTTGCGGGCGGCGGTGGCTAAAATTCTGCCCCTCCACGCCCGACCGGGATATGATCTGGTTCTGATCGCCAGAAAGGGCACGCTAACCCGTCCGTTTGCAAAACTGCTGGGGGATCTCGAAGCTTCCCTGAAGAAGCTGGACGTTTATTGCAATCAAGCTGGGAATAAAGAAGCGTTATGACCTTTCCGACCACTCTCGCCCGGCTTCTGGTCCGTGGCTATCAACTGGCTATTGCGCCTGACCTTCCTGGATGCTGCCGTTATGCACCGAGCTGTTCGGACTATGCCCGCGAGGCTCTTTCCCGCCATGGCTTTACCCGCGGCATCTGGCTGACAGTTAAAAGACTGCTCCGCTGCCACCCCTGGGGAGGCCAAGGGCTTGATCCGGTTCCGGCACCCCGCCACAACATCTCTGACACCAACCATGACACCTGCTGTGGGACAGCAAAAAGGAATTCGGCATGAGCGATCAACGTAATCTTTTCATCGCCGTCGGCATCTCGTTTTTGATCCTGCTTGCTTTCGAAGTTTTTTATAACGGCCCGCGCTATGAAGATGAAATGGCCAAACAGCAGCAGATGATGGATGAAAGCGGTGCCCCCGCCCCCATCGCCTCTGAAGGTTCTGTCCCAACCCCTTCCACCGTGCCCTCCCTAACGCCTGGTGACATTCCCTCCGGCTCTTTAGGTGCCGAACGACCGCTAACCCGCGCCGAAGCCATTGAAGCCACTCCTCGGGTTACGATCGAAACCAATGAAATCTCGGGCAGCCTTTCGCTGATCGGCGGTCGCATCGACGACATCGTTCTGAGCCAGTATCACGAGACTCTCGACCCGACGAGCCCGGAGATTGTCCTGCTCTCGCCACCGCTTTCCCCGGACGCCTATTTTGCTCGCTATGGCTGGGTCAGCAGCGACAAAAACATGCCGGTTCCCGATGACAAAACCCTGTGGAAGAGTAATTCCAGCACGCTTTCGCCGGGTAATCCGGTCACCCTTTCCTGGGATAACGGCCAGGATCTGCGTTTCGAGCGCCTGATCGAGGTTGATGAGAACTTCATGTTCACCATTACCCAACGGGTTGAGAACAGCGGATCAGAAACCGTCAGCCTTAACCCTTACGGCCTCATTTCCCGCAGCAACACCCCGAAAACACAGGGTTTTTACATCCTTCATGAAGGCCCGCTCGGAGTTTTCGACGACACCTTGAAAGAGGTCGATTACGATGATCTGCAGGAAGATCGGATCGTCAAACAAGCGACCACCGGCGGCTGGCTCGGCATTACCGATAAATACTGGCTGGTCGCGCTGGCCCCGACCCAAAACGTGCCTGTTGAAACCCGCTTCGCCTATAGCGAAACCGCTGGCAAGCCGAAATACCAGGCCGATTTTCTCGGCACCGCCCAGAGCCTGCCGCCCGGAGGCAAGGCCTCATCAACATCCAATCTTTTCGCCGGCGCGAAGATCGTTCAATTGCTCGATGCTTATAGCGAGACCTATGGCATTGCCCGATTCGATCTCGCCGTCGATTTCGGCTGGTTCTATTTCCTCACCAAACCGATCTTTTATGTGCTCGGATATTTCCATAGCCTCTTTGGCAATTTTGGTCTCGGCATCCTGGCGCTGACCGTCATCATGCGGTTGATCATGTTCCCGCTGGCCAATAAATCTTTCCGCTCGATGAACCAGATGAAAAAGCTTCATCCTAAAATGATCGAGATGCGCGAACGTTTCGCCGATGACAAGGCGCGCCTCAACCAGGAAATGATGGCGCTCTATAAAAGTGAGAAAGTTAATCCCGCCGCTGGCTGTCTGCCGATGGTGGTCCAGATCCCCGTATTCTTTGCCCTCTATAAGGTGCTTTTCGTATCCATCGAAATGCGCCAGGCACCTTTTTACGGCTGGATCCACGATCTTTCCGCCCCCGACCCGACGACGATGTTCAATCTTTTCGGGCTGATCCCCTGGACTCCGCCGTCACTTCTTCATATCGGCGTCTGGCCCCTGTTGATGGGTCTGACCATGTTCCTTCAGCAAAAGCTCAACCCGCCACCTGCTGACCCTGTGCAGGCCAAGATTTTCATGTTCCTGCCTTTCGTCTTCACCATCATGCTGGCAAACTTCCCTGCTGGTCTCGTCATCTATTGGGCCTGGAACAATATCCTCTCGATCGCCCAGCAATGGTTCCTGATGCGGCGGATGAACGAGGAACCGGCGAAAGCCTGAGTGAGCGGAGCGGGACCATGACCGCGGATAAGAACGATACGGCGACACCCCCGTCTCAAACTGATGACGAGCTGTCACCAAAAGAAATTGAGGCCGGGCGGATTTTGTTCGCCCAGGACTGTCAGTTTGTCTTCGGGGCGACCACAGCGGATGTTCTGCCGCCGCCTGACTATCCGGAAATTGCCTTTGCCGGGCGTTCCAATGTCGGCAAATCCAGCCTCATCAATGCCCTGACCTCACGCAACACGCTGGCCCGCACCTCCAATACACCGGGCCGCACCCGCCAGCTCAATTTTTTCGTCCTTGGCGAACGCCTGATGCTTGTCGATATGCCAGGACATGGCTATGCCAAAGTTTCTAAATCCGAGATTGCCTCATGGGGAGAGCTCATCGATTCCTATCTCCGTGGGCGGGTGAATTTACGCCGCCTGTGCTTGCTGGTGGACAGCCGGCACGGACTGAAACCTCCCGATCTGGAACTGATGGACCGCCTTGATGAAGCTGCTGTTTCCTACCAGATCGTGCTGACCAAAGCCGACAAAGTGAAACAAGGCGAGCTTAAACGGATCCTCAGCACCCTTAAGAGCCAGCTTAAGGTCCGGCCCGCCGCCCACCCTGAAATCGCTGTTACCAGCGCTCTCGACGGCGGTGGGATTGCACAACTGCGCGCAGCACTCACCGCCTACGCCGACCCGGCCCAAGCCGACCCAGACTGACCAGCCTGGCCAGAACTGAACCTTCCCGTCTTTTCAAACCGGTCACGGCCTCCAC
>JABJES010000013.1 GCA_018663165.1 Rhodospirillaceae bacterium | reverse complement strand
CGCCGACATAGATATTCTGGATAACCAGGTCTATCGCCGACTTGATATAGACGGTTTCGTCGTAAACCTGAAAAAGCTCAAGCCCTTCGTCGGGCAGGACAGTGGCGTTGAGTTCCGTGATGACGGCGCGGATACCGTCCATCACTTCGATGACGTTGGCACCGGTTTCGCGGACGGCATTTATGGCAATGGCGGGGTGCCCCATGTGGCGAATGCGGGCTCGGGGCTCCTTGTGGCCAAGAACCACGTCGGAAATGTCACCGATGGTGACTCTGGCCATGCGGCCGCTTTCCGGGTCTTTAGAGCTGCGCAGAACGACGTTGCGGACCGTATCGATGGTATCAAGCTTACCCTCTGTCCGCACCACGTAGCGGCGCTTGCCTTCGTCGACGTCGCCGGCAGTGATTGAGGCGTTGGCCTTGCGTAGAGCGGTGACAATTTCCGGCACTGTGATCTGGTAGCTGGCCATCCGTTCCGGATCGATGACAATCCGCATCTCATTTTCACTGCCGCCATAGATGTTTGAGCGGGCGACGCCGGGCACGCGCTCAAGTCTGTCTTTGATCCTGTCCTCAACGAAATCGTAATAGTCGTTTATGTTGTTTTCGTTGCCGGGAACGCGGCGAATTATCAGCCAGGCAATGGGTGAATCCTCGGACCCTGAGGTATTCAGTGTCGGCCTGTCCACTTCGTCGGGATAATTTTCAACCTGGTCAAGACGGTTGGAGGTGAGCAACAAGGCCCGGTCCATATTCTGGTTGATGTTAAATTCGAGCTTTATGTCACCGCTGCTGTCACGGGACGTACTCGACATTTCCTCCAGTCCTTCAAGTCCCTTGAGCCTATCTTCCTGGCGGTTGATAACCTCACGCTCGAATTCGGCCGGGGCGGCGCCGAACCAGAATGTATCGACGGAAATAATTGGTTTGCGGACATCCGGGGCGAGCTGGATGGGGATAACTTCAAGGGCGACCAGCCCCATTGTGATGACCATCAGGACGGCAGCAATAATGGCAACCGGTCGCTCGATGGAAAGGCGGATCAGGTCCATTTAGGAACTGCTTTCCGGGGTCACTTTTTGGCCGGGTTGAAGGCGCTCGTTGCCGCGGATAACCACCGTTTCACCGTTTTTGAGACCACTGAGAACCTCAAAGCGGTTTCCCACCGCCATGCCAAGGGTAACCGGGCGGATATTTGCCGTGCCGTCCTTGACCACATAAACAAATTTCTGTCCCTGGTTGCTAATCACTGCATCCTTATGGACGCTCAATATATCCCTCGGGGCTTCGGTCGGGATCAGCAGGGTTACGCTTTCGTTGGCGGCAATGTTCTCAAAGGGTTGGTCGATGATGGGGACGAAACGAACAGCGCGGGTGCGAGTGCGCGGGTTCTCATCTGGAATAATGGCCCGCACTGTTGCTCTGTAAGGCCCCTTGCCGGAAAGATTAAAGGAAACCTCAACGTCGGGCTTGAGCCCGGCGAGGCTGTTGGCGGGGATATCGGCTTCTATTTCCCATTCCCTATCGTTGATCAGGCTGACCACGGGATCGCCGACCGATACGAATTCACCATTTTCCGTATGGCGTTTGCTGACGACCCCGCCATAAGGGGCGCGAATGTCGGCGTTATAGAGATTGATCTCTTCCATTTTTAAATTAGCCCGACTCATGTCGAGATTGGCCTTGGCTTCGGCCAGTTCACCCTCGGCCTGGGCCACATCCTGACGTTTGTCGTCATGGCGGGCTGGGGAATAGGCGGGTGAGGTCTTGAGGTTTTCAAGACGCGAAAGTTCTTGGCGGGTAAGAGTTAATCTGGCTTTGGCTGATTTGACCCGAGCCTGGGCTTCAGCCGTCTGAGCGGTGGCCAGGTTTTTTGAGGCGGTCAGCTTGTCGTCAACAAGTCGGGCAAGAATCTGGTCGGTTTCGACCCGGTCGCCGACTTCAACCAGCATTTTTCCGATCGGTGCACTGATCCGGGCGGCGACGACGCCGGACTGAAGCTCAGTAACCCGACCGATTGCCGACACTGTTTGCGACAGCGGCTTTATGATCACTGTATCGACGCCGACCACGGCGGGGGGCATCTCCTGGCTGTGGGCGGGGAGCGCCAGTATCAGGGCTGCCAGAAGGACGGGGGATGCCGCCCTGATAACCGTTCTGTCTAAAGAGCCGGAGGGCGCTAAAATTCCGGCTATTTTATCCATCGTTTTTTTCAAGTAATGGAACACCATGTTCATCCTTAATATTATATGCAAATATATATACAATTTTGACACGGCATGGCGCAACCTCTTTATTTGGCGGGGATAATAGAGCGCCTTTTAACGAGCGCAAAGCGGTGATTATGTTATGTTTTCCTTATGACCACACTTCTTTACTCTCATCCAGCTTGTCTGGCCCACGATACCGGAGCCGGGCATCCTGAGCGGCCTGATCGTCTGCGGGTCATTCTTAAGGCCCTGGAAGGCGATGAATTTAAGGCTTTGGTGCGCCGCGAGCCGCCAAAGGCAAGTGAAGATCAAATTCGCCTCGTTCATCCCCAGTCGTTTATCGACCGGGTTCTAGGCGCGATCCCACTGGAAGGCCATACGATCCTCGATCCCGACACGATTGTCTCGCCGGGCAGTGGCGAAGCGGCTTTGCGGGCTGTTGGCGCCGTATGCACTGCTGTTGATGAGATCATGGCCGGTGAGGGACGCAATGCCTTTTGCGCCGTGCGTCCGCCGGGGCATCATGCCGAGCCGGAACGGGCCATGGGATTCTGCCTTTTTAACAATGTCGCTATCGGCGCTCAACATGCCCGCGCCGCCCATGGGTTGGAACGGATTGCCGTGATCGACTTTGACGTTCATCACGGTAATGGTACTCAGGCCGCTTTCGAGAGCGATCCAGATCTCTTTTATGCGTCGACCCACCAATGGCCTCATTATCCCGGCTCAGGGGCTCGTGAGGAGACCGGAATGGGGAACATCTTCAACGAGCCTCTGGCGGGTCTTTCCGGGGGAAAAGAGTTTAAGGCCGCCTATGAAGGGCGTATTTTCCCTGCTTTGGTAGAATTCCAGCCGGATTTCATCTTCATTTCCGCTGGTTTTGACGCCCATGCCGATGACCCTCTGGCATCGCTTCGTCTCCTTGAAGAAGATTATGCCTGGGTGACCCGTCGAATTTCGGAAATCGCCGACACATCCTGTGCGGGCCGGGTGGTATCGGCTTTGGAGGGAGGGTATAATCTGGCCGCTCTTTCCGCCAGTGTGGCTGCTCATGTGAAGTCTTTGATGGAGGCTTCATGACCGGGTTTGGCGTTTTTTTAAGTTGATAGCTCGGGTTGTTCTTGCTCCGCCCCTGATCGGTGCATAAACTTCCCGACGCATTTTTGGTGAGGAGAGATCATGGCCCAAGCCCCGTCGTCGAAGGATATTCCCAAGGATATTGCCGCCATGAGCTTTGAGGTTGCCCTCGAAGAATTAGAGGATATTGTCCAGAAACTCGAAAGCGGTGCTGGCAAGCTCGATGATTCGATCAGCTCCTATGAGCGGGGAATCCAACTAAAAAAACATTGCGAGGCTAAGTTGCGCTCTGCCCGCGCCCGGGTTGAAAAGGTTGTCCCCGGACTTGACGGTGATGTGGATCTTGAGCCTGCTGATATAGATTAAGGGGAAAGTTTTGAGTCGATTAGAAGACGCCCTGCGGGAAACCGTTGAGGCAGTTACAAAAGAGATTGAGCATCTTCTGCCCAGTGGAGAGGGGCTGGATCAGCGTCTGTTCGAGGCCATGCGTTATGCCCTGCTTGCCGGCGGCAAGCGGTTGCGTCCCTTTCTGGTGATGAGTTCGGCCGGACTTTTTAATGTGTCGAAAGAGAGTGCGCTGCGGGTGGCTGTGGCGGTTGAGCTTGTTCATACCTATTCCCTG
>JABJES010000010.1 GCA_018663165.1 Rhodospirillaceae bacterium | reverse complement strand
TTCTCGCCGTTGAGGCTCTTGAAAAAATCGGAGTTCCTGAAATTAGCATCGATCTCACCATGCCGACCCTGGTTCCGGCGGTGGCAGATGAAATGGGGCTTGATGGGGCCGCCTATGAGCAATTGCGTGCTGCGCTTGACCGCAAGGATGCGTCGGCCGTCACGGCTATTGGGGGCAAAATTGCCGAGACGATGGGCTTGCTTCTTGAATATGCTGGCGCTGTCGGAAATGTTATTGATAAGCTTGAAAAGATGAAGCTCCCTCCCCGTGCCCGCAAGGAATGCGACCGGCTTTTGGAAGTTGCCTCAATGATCCGGGATGTTTCGCCTGAGTTGTCATTGACAATCGATCCAGTTGAAAACCGGGGGTTTGAATATCATAGCGGTGTCAGTTTCTCTATTTTTTCGCGTAGCGAGCGCAGCGAGCTGGGCTGGGGAGGACGTTACCTGGCTGGTGATGGTGGACGCGGAAAAGAGGGCGGAGAACCAGCGACCGGCTTTACCCTGTTTCTAGATTCAGTTTTGCGCGTCGTGCCCGAAGCTGTGAAGCCGCGCCGTGTTTTTCTGGCTTTTGACACTTCGCGTGAAAACAATGATCGTTTGCGTGAGGAAGGCTGGGTGGTTATTCAGGGGCTTGAGATGATTAAAGACGTATTCGCCGAGGCTCGTCGCATGAACTGTGATCATGCCTATGTCGATGGCGAATTGAAGGCCGTGGACTAGCTCTTACGGTATGGATTTTTATTTTTTAATAGTATCAAGGTGTGACGTGACATGACGAATGTGGCTGTCGTTGGTTCCCAGTGGGGCGATGAAGGTAAGGGCAAGATTGTGGACTGGCTTTCTGAGCGCGCCGATGTGGTTGTGCGCTTTCAAGGTGGGCATAATGCCGGACACACTCTGGTGATTGACGGCGAGGTTTATGCGCTCAGTCTTTTGCCTTCCGGGGTTGTGCGAAAGGGAAAGCTATCGATTATCGGTAACGGGGTGGTTATCGATCCCTGGGCATTGCTGAAAGAGATTGACGAATTGTGCGCGCGAGGAGTTGAGTTGTCGCCAGATAACCTCAAGATTGCTGATAATGCGGCGCTCATTCTTCCCTTTCATGGCCAGATTGACCGGGCCCGCGAAGAGGCGCGCGGTGCGGCAAAAATCGGCACCACTGGACGGGGGATCGGCCCGGCCTATGAAGACAAGGTGGCGCGCCGGGGCTTAAGGGTCTGTGATCTGGGTGATGAAGAACATCTCTCTGAACGGATCGAATCTCTCCTGTTTCATCATAATGCCGGTTTGCGTGGCCTTGGTGCTGCAGAGATCGACGGTCGGGACCTCATCGAAAAATTGCGCGAAATTGCGCCGCGGATTCTGCCTTATGCTGATCGGGTATGGGCGCTGCTTGACGATGCCCGGCGCAAGAACAAGTATATCCTTTTTGAAGGTGCTCAGGGTGCCATGCTTGATGTTGATCACGGCACCTACCCCTTCGTCACATCTTCTAATACCGTGTCGGGGCAGGCGGCAGTGGGGTCTGGAACCGGCATGTCTGGAATTGGCTATGTCCTCGGTATTACAAAGGCTTATACGACAAGGGTCGGCAGTGGTCCTTTCCCGACCGAACTTGATGACGAGATCGGCCGCACCCTTGGTGAGAAGGGCCGTGAATTTGGAACCGTAACCGGACGGCCCCGCCGCTGCGGGTGGTTCGATGGGGTGATGGTGCGTCAGGCGATCAAGGTTTCCGGCATCACGGGCATTGCCCTGACCAAACTCGACATCCTTGATGGGCTGGAAGAATTAAAAATTTGCACCGGTTATCGTCTGAACGGTGAGATTTTGAACTATTTCCCCGCCGGAATATCGGCTCAGGCCGGGGTGGAACCGATTTATGAAACTTTGGAAGGTTGGCAGGAAAGCACCTATGGGGCCCGTTCATGGGGGGACCTTCCTGCGACGGCAATTAAATATATTCGCCGTATCGAGGAATTGATCGAGGCGCCTGTGGCGATGCTTTCAACCAGCCCTGAGCGCGATGATACTATTCTGGTGAACGACCCCTTTGCAGGTTGATTTCTTTCAAAGAATGTAGCTCTACCGGCAATTTTCTGGTTCGTTGAACTATTACGGGTCTATTACGTTCCTCTCTCTTTCGTTAATTGGTGAAAGTGAATAAGATAATCCTGGAAGCGGAGAAGACACTTTCTTCCGCGGGTTGTGTAATTTGAGGTCATTCTGCCATGTCGGTTGAAGAAGCCGTCGATCAGAGCTCTGGATCTGGAGGTATCAGCCTCGCTGGCCGCTATAATATACTTCCTGACAAGCCCCTTCCTGATCTCGATTCACTCTCTGCCAAGGCTTATCTGGTTGAGGATGATAAAAGCGACGACAGTTTTTTTGCCCTGATATCGGATAAACTATTGCCGCCGCGCCAGGATATTCTCCTGCACATGCGTACCCTTGAAGATCCTGGAATCATGAAACCCATACACTGGGGCGGGGTTTTTTGGCCCGAGCTTCAGCGTCGTGTCTTTGCTGCTGTTTTTCCACTCCCGGCAGGGGGGAGCCTGACACCTTCTCTCTCTGTTCGCATACAGCCGATGAGGGAAGAAGTAATCATCGATCAGTTTGTTCCTCCGCTCATTGCAATTATAAAAGAATTTCATCTCAAGAATTTAGCGCATAGATCTATTCGTCCTGACAATATCTATTTTGGCGATGCTGCACGTCATGAAGTTCTGTTGGGGGAATGTTTCATCGCTCCTCCTGGTTCGGAAAACCCGGTGGCCTTTGAAACCATTGCCAACAGTCAGTCACATCCCCTTGGACGTAGTGTCGGGGGATATGCTGAAGATCTTTATGCCCTCGGCGTTACTCTTCTCTTCCTTCTCCTAGGGCGGCTTCCAGGACAAAATATTGAAGAGAATGATCTGATCCACATGAAGATAGAACAAGGTTCCTATAATGCACTTGCCGGGAAAGAGCGTGTTCCCCGGGTGATAAAGGAATTGTTGCGTGGGATTCTGACCGACAACGAGGATGAACGCTGGCCGGTCGAGGATATCGAACTGTGGATTGATGGTAAGCGAGGCAGTCCTCAGCAGCCAAATCTTCCCAAGCGCGGCAGACGGCCTATATCTATTGGAGAGAATAGTTATTTCACCTGTCGTTCCCTGGCTCACGGTTTATATATTCACCGATCAGAGGCCCTCGAAGTTATCCAGGATGCTGAAATTGAAAACTGGATTCAGCGCACGGTTGGCGATGAAGAAATGGCAAAGTCATTCGTTGATGTTTTATCAAATATCAGGTTTGACGTTTCAGACCCGAATGCGGCCGATCTGACCGTTTCTTTGATATCCAGTTCCCTGGATCCAGAAGGGCCTATCCGATATAAAGAATTCCGGGCCATGCCCGAAGGCTTGGGATCCTATCTTGCCTATTTATACTCCGAACCGAGTGGCGCCCAACTTTTTGCCGATACGATTTTTGCCGATATAACGATCCTCGTTATTGAATCTCAGTTTGGCGCAGGGGGGGCATCTCTAGGTATGACGAAGGCGATTGAGCACATACGGTCGACCCTCAAGCAGACGGATTTTGGGGGAGGAATCGAGCGATGCCTTTATGATATGAATCCAGCTATGCCGTGTTTGAGCCCTCTGCTCAAAGATTATTTTGTGATGGATGATGAGGACATTCTTCCAGCGATGGAACAGGTGGCGGCGAAATCACCTGAGACACTTCCCATGGACCGGCATATTGCCGCTTTTATTTCGGCGCGCTTTA
>JABJES010000132.1 GCA_018663165.1 Rhodospirillaceae bacterium | reverse complement strand
TGAAATCCGGCAATGCGGTGATTTTACGTGGTGGATCGGAAAGCTTCCATTCTTCCCGGGTGATTGCCGAATGTTTGCAAGCGGGGCTAGCCAAAGCGGGCCTGTCCGAGGGGTGCATCCAGCTTGTGCCGACCCGCGACCGCGCCGCAGTTGGGGTGATGCTGACCATGGTTGAGGATATTGATGTCATCATCCCTCGTGGCGGCCGTTCCCTGATTGAGCGGGTGTCCAGGGAAAGCCGGATCCCGGTGATCAAGCACCTGGACGGTATTTGCCATATCTATGTGCATGGGGGGGCTGACGCGACCCTGGCTCGTGAGGTTACTCTGAACGCCAAGATGCGGCGGCCTGGAATTTGCGGTGCGGTGGAAACTCTGCTGATCGACCGGGCAATTGTCGCCTCGCACCTGCCGGGTATTCTTGATGACCTTATTGCCGCAGGCTGCGAAGTGCGTGGAGAGGCTGAGATTAGGGCTGTTGATTCCCGTGTTCATCCCGCCTCTGACATTGATTGGGATACCGAATATCTGGATGCCATTATCTCGGTGAAGGCGGTTGCCGATATTGGCGAGGCCATTGCTCATATCAACGGGCATGGCTCTCATCATACGGATTCGATCCTCACCGAGGACACAGCGGCGGCAGAACGCTTTCTGCTTGAGGTGGACAGTGGGATTGTCATGCATAACACCTCTACCCAGTTCGCCGATGGCGGGGAATTCGGCATGGGGGCGGAGATTGGCATCTCGACCGGTAAATTGCATGCCCGTGGACCGGTGGGAGCGGAACAACTGACCAGTTATAAATATGTCGTCCAGGGGACAGGCCAGGTGCGGCCCTGAACGGATACCGACAGGCTGGACTGATGGGTGGGGGGCGCGTCTCCCGGCGGCGGATCGGCTTGCTCGGCGGCTCGTTTAACCCGGCCCATGAAGGCCATCGCTACATTAGCCTTCTTGCTCTCAAGCAATTGGCCCTGCATGAGGTTTGGTGGGTGGTTTCGCCGCGTAATCCAATGAAGCAGGCTGATGATATGGCGCCTTTCGATGCGCGATTGTCTAAGGCGCGGAAGATGGCGGCCCATCCTCGGTTAAGGGTCAGCGCCATTGAGGCGGAATTTGGCACCTGTTATACGGCCGATACCCTGAAAGAGTTGAAACGGCGATTTCCAGGGGTCGATTTTGTCTGGATCATGGGTGCCGACAATCTCGCCCAGGTCTCTCACTGGCATCGCTGGACTGAAATATTCACCACCGTGCCCATTGCGATTTTCGATCGTCCTTCCTATTCTTTAAGGAGCCTGTCCGGCCTTGCAGCAAAGCGCTATCGAAAAAACCGCCTTTCGCCACGTCAGGCCAGACGGCTTGTCGGGACGCCATCGCCGGCATGGATATTCTTTCCGGTTCGCCCACATCCCGCTTCGGCGACGGCGATCCGGTCATCAAGAAAAGCCAAGAGGATAAAGTGATCTCCGCACATAAGAACAAGGAAAAGACCCCACCCCCCGCAGCAGAGCTGCTTGATCTTATTCTTCACACTCTGGACGCTGATAAGGCAGAGGAAATGGTCGTTATCGATCTTGCCGGAAAAACCAGCATCGGCGATTTTATGGTGATCGCGTCTGGTACCTCGACCCGTCATGTCGGGTCGATGGCGGGCGATCTCATGGAAAAGCTTAAATACGCCGGTTGCGGCAACGTGCCTGCCGAAGGGGTAAGTCAGGGCGATTGGGCTCTAATCGATTCCGGGGATGTGATCGTCCATCTTTTCCGTCCCGAAATCCGCAATATCTACAAACTTGAGAAAATCTGGGGTGATCAAGCGCCACGCGAAGATGGGGCGTCGGCGATTGGCGGTGCGCCTAAGGCGGGCGCTGCCTGATAGCCATCAATAACGGAGAATTGGTAAGTGCGGATATGGATTTCCGCGGTCGGTCGGGTGCGGGCCGGGCCGGATAAAGATCTTTATGAGAAGTATATCGGACGGCTTTCCTGGCCGGTGAACCTGCGCGAAGTCGAGGAACGCCGCCCCCTGCCGCCGGCGAAACTGAAAGCCCGTGAAAGTGAATTGCTGTGCGGGGGTATTCCGCAAGGGGCTGTAATCATCGTTCTCGACGAGCGCGGAAAGACGCTTACAAGCCTGGATTTTGCTCGTAAGCTTGAGAACTGGCAGAACGAGGGCCGTGGCGAAGCTGCCTTTTTGATCGGCGGCGCTTCGGGACTTGACGATAATCTGCGTGCCCGTGCCGATCTGGTTCTTTCGCTGGGGGCGATGACCTGGCCTCATTTCCTGGTCCGCGCCTTGCTTGCCGAACAGCTTTACCGGGCCCAATCAATTCTTGCCGGCCATCCTTATCATCGGGAGGGATGATTTTTTGCATTTTTTGTTGGAAATTAACGGTTTCCAGCGCATACAGGAGGAGATGACATGGGCCTGTATAGGCATGGGTGAGCGCAATAGGTCTTGGCAGAAGAATTCTGCCTTTCATAGACTGTTTTTTACGCTATATTTAAGCACTCTTCTACCTAATGGCCCCCATATGTTGATTCTTTGATGACCGAATCGAACGCACCGCACCCTCTTGTCCTCTGTATTCTGGACGGCTGGGGGGTTCGAGATGAAGTCAAGGATAACGCGATTCTCCAAGCCCGGACGCCAGTTTGGGACAGGATTATGGAGACGTATCCTCACGGCCTGCTTGAGGCCTCCGAGGAGAGCGTCGGCCTGCCTAAGGGACAATTCGGCAATTCCGAAGTCGGTCATATGAATATTGGCGCCGGGCGAATTCTCCTTCAGGATTTGTTGCGGATCGATGCCGCTATCGCCGACGATTCTCTTGCTGACAACCCCGCCCTGAAAAGCTTTGTTAATGCCCTCAAGGATGAGCAGGGAACCTGCCATATTATTGGTCTGCTCTCGCCGGGTGGCGTTCACGCCCATGAAGATCATATTCTCGCCCTGATCCGGGTGATCGCGGGGCAAGGCGTGCCGGTTGCCCTGCATGCCATTCTCGATGGCCGCGACACCCCGCCACTCAGTGCCGGGGAAAGCATCGAAAAGGTTACTGCCGCAATCAAGGGCCTTGGCAATGTGCGTATCGCAAGCGTCATGGGGCGGTATTACGCCATGGACCGTGACCGGCGCTGGAAGCGGGTGGCTCCGGCTTATGCCGCCATCGCCGATGGTGATGGAAAACGAATCCCTGATGCTCTCAGTGCGCTGGAGGCCAGTTACGATCTTGCAATTACCGACGAATTCATGATTCCGACGGTGATCGGCGATTATGGCGGGATGGCGGATGGTGACGGTTTGTTGATGGCTAATTTCCGCGCCGACCGGGTGCGTGAACTTTTAACCGCCTTTCTCGACCCCGATTTCAACCAGTTCTCACGCCAGCGGCCGATCAATTTCAGCGCCGCCTTGGGGATGACTGAATATTCGCGGGCGCTCAATAAATTTCTGGCCACCATGCTGCCATCCCAGAAGCTGGAGAACACCCTGGGAGAGGTCGTGGCTCAAAAAGGATTGCGCCAGTTGCGGATCGCCGAAACCGAGAAATACGCTCATGTCACTTTCTTCCTTAACGGGGGAGAAGAGCGGGAGTTCGACGGCGAAGACCGCATTCTCGTTTCTTCGCCTCGGGTTGCGACCTACGACCTAAAACCGGAAATGTCGGCACCTGAAGTGACGGGTAAACTTGTTGGGGCCATAGAGAGTGGAACCTACGATCTCATCATCGTTAATTTTGCCAATGCCGATATGGTTGGCCATACCGGGATCATGTCGGCGGCGGTGAAGGCCGTTGAGACGCTTGATAACTGCTTGGCCAGGGTCGTGGCGACCATTGAATCTGTTGGGGGGGCAATGCTGATAACTGCCGATCATGGGAATATTGAGATAATCCATGACGCCAACACCCATCAACCCCACACGTCCCATACCAGGAACTCCGTTCCGAGTGTTCTGATCGGGGCCGGAGAGGGGGTAAAGGCGTTGCGTCATGGCTGTCTGGCCGATATTGCGCCGACGCTTCTGGATATAATGGGGATTGAGCAGCCGACTGAGATGACGGGCCGTTCCCTTCTTGATACATCTTCTGCGAAACAGTCTGATGTCCGGGCGATCTCTGCTTGACCATTTATCACTGCGTTTCCAGCCCGGTCCTCGACAATGGAAAAAGACCGGCCCGGTTTTTTTCAGTGTACCGAGAGGTGTTTTGGTAACGAGAAGATTTTTACCGATAGGCTTGGCACTCCTTCTTTGCCTTTTTTTCTTGCCGCATTTTGCGATGGGAGCCGGGGCCGAGGACGGGACGAAAAGCGACCTTCGCTTGATCGAGCGGGCCTTTGAGCAGGAGAAAAAAGAACAGATCAGGCTCAAGCGTCAGAACAGTGACCTCGCGAGGGAAGTTTCTGGCCTGCGCAAGGGAATGATCATCGCCGCTCGCAAGGCCCAGGAGGGAGAGGAAACACTTTCCAATGTCGAGGCCATGCTCGATCAGCTCAACGCCCAGGTGGCGGAGAAGCGTAAGGATTTATCCACCCGGCGGCGGCAAATGACGGGTACTCTGGCAGCCTTGGAGCGTCTCGCCCTTCTTCCGCCTGAGGCGTTAATCGCCTGGCGGGAGAGCGCCAGCGACAGCATTCGCAGCGCGCTGCTTCTGCGGACGATTATTCCCGCACTCAATACCCGTAGCCGTGCCCTTGCCAGTGATCTGAAATCTTTGGCCAGCTTGCGGATTGAGATTAAAACCCGCCATGACGAACTTCTTGAGACAACGTTGAACCTCGATGAAGAACGGGCCCGCCTTGAAGGCTTGATAGGCCGTAAAAAGGCCCTGCGCCTGAAGGTGGAAAAAGACACTCAAAAAACAGCTAAAAAGATGAGAAAACTTGCCGCAGAGGCCAAAAACTTGCGGGAACTGGTTCTTGGTCTTGATGAGGCACCTCTGATGATGGTTCCTCCCAAGCCGGATGAGCGGCCAAACGGCGGTGATCCGACCGGGGAGGCGGAGCCTGACAGGAAAGAAAGCAAAACCGCAGCCTTGTCACCTTTGGGCAATGGGGGGTACTTGCCTTCACAGCTTCCCATCAGTCGGGCAAAGGGAAGGCTGTTGCTTCCTGTCCGGGGCAAAATTCTGGAAAAATATGGTGATTCTCTGGATTCAGGCCTGAGTAGCAAGGGAGTTCGCCTTGAAACGAGGGACGCGGCCAGGGTTGTGGCGCCCTATGACGGAGAGGTTGTTTTTGCCGGGCCTTTCAGAGGCTACGGGCAGCTCTTGATCATTGCCCATGGCGAGGGCTATCATATTCTATTAGCAGGGATATCCCGTATAGACAGTGTTGTTGGACAGCGTGTCTTGGCGGGGGAGCCTGTTGGCGTCATGCGAAAGTTGAAGGACGGCAATCCGAGTCTTTATATCGAGCTTCGCCGCAAGGGTGAGCCCATCAATCCGTTGCCTTGGATGGTAGCGAGTCAGAAAAAGGTAAGTGGATAATGCATAGATACGGATTGGCCCTGATAACAGGCGTTGCCCTGCTTGTTCTTCCCGACGTGCTTCCTGCTGAGGAAAATGCGTCGGAAACCTACAGGCAGCTTAATTTATTCGGCGAAGTTTTTGAGCGAGTGCGTGCCGATTATGTCGAAGAAGTTCCTGACAGTGATCTGATCGAATCTGCCATTAACGGCATGTTGACGTCGCTTGACCCTCATTCAAGCTTTCTGAACACCAAGAGCTTTCAGGATATGCGGGTTCAGACCAAGGGTGAGTTTGGCGGCCTGGGGATCGAGGTCACTATGGAGGGCGGTTTAGTCAAGGTTGTTTCCCCAATCGACGATACACCAGCCTATCGTGCAGGCATCAAGTCTGGCGATTTAATCACCCGTTTAAATGGAAAGCCGATACTCGGCATGAGCCTGAATGAAGCTGTTGGGGAAATGCGCGGTCCCGTCGGCAGCGATATTAAACTCACCATTCGACGGAATGGGGAAGAGCCATTCGACGTCAGCATTACCCGCGCCGTTATCCACATTAAGTCGGTTCGTTCCCGTGTTATTGGAGACATCGGCTATTTTCGTGTCACGACTTTTAATGAACAAGCCGACAGCGGCCTCAAGAAGGCGGTAAAAAAAATCAAGGCTGAATTGGGCGACAATTTGAAGGGGGTCGTTCTGGATCTTCGCAATAATCCAGGTGGCTTACTCGATCAGGCTGTGTCGATTTCCGATGAGTTCCTTAATCAAGGTGAGATCGTTTCCACTCGCGGACGCCATCCCGATGATGCCCAGCGCTATAACGCCAAGCCAGGGGATTTGGCCGAAGGCCTGCCTATGGTCGTGCTGATCAACGGTGGCTCTGCATCGGCGTCCGAGATCGTCGCCGGGGCGTTGCAGGATCACCATCGCGCCATCATCATGGGAACTCAGTCCTTCGGTAAGGGCTCTGTGCAGACCATCATTCCGATGGGGAATATGGGGGCGATTCGCCTCACCACGGCACGCTATTACACGCCGTCGGGCCGTTCCATTCAGGGAGAGGGTATTGAGCCGGGAATCGTCGTTGAGGAGGCCCGCATCGAACCGCTTGATGTTTCCGGTCGTCGCCGCGAAGCCGATCTTCCAGGGGCACTGGAAAATGAACATGCAGCCCCCGCGACACCTTTGCCCGATGAAGAAACACCTGAAGAAAAGATAGCCCGCGCCGCTGAAGCGGATTATCAGTTGGTGCGTGCCGTTGATCTTCTTCGTGGGATTGTCCTTTTCGAGGGGCGAGCAAAGAATCAGTGAGCAGGGCGTTGGCCAATTGCTGCATCGTGTGCATATCTGATTTTACGTCCGGTGCCATTTTGTCCGGCAAAGAGGCTCCCATCAACAAGTCGTCTATGAGGGCGTGGTCGTGACCGAGTCCGAGGTTGATCCCGATCCTGAAGAGGCCGTTGCGGGCCCTGTCGATGATGGGGACGAGACGGATGATTCCGGCACGGGGGATATAGGTGAGGATGTGTCTGCAGAGTTCGACCCCTATGCCGGTGGCGACGATGAAGATGATCCTGCTGATTGGGATGTGGGTGATGACGGAGACGTTGCGCTAGACGGAGAGGAAAGCGAGAGCGATCTCGATTTTCTCTTTGATGAAGAGTTTGCTGTAGATGAGGAAAAAGATGAAGGTTCCGGCGGGTTTCGTCCCAAGGCCCTTCTTATCGCGGTGTTGCTTCTGCTTC
>JABJES010000045.1 GCA_018663165.1 Rhodospirillaceae bacterium | reverse complement strand
ATTTCGGCGCGCTTTAAGAAAGACACCAATAATCTAATGAAAGGTCTGGGCAACAGAGACTTACCCGCCCTTGTCGTTCTTTCTCTGCTGCGTATTTATTCAATCATTCAGTGGCGCCTGGGGCCAAAAAAATTACCCAATTTATGTAGCTGGATTGGAAGGTTGCTTGGTCCTGTGATCGATTCCTATCACGGCATTCCCCTGCGCAAAAAACTTCATTCCCAATTGCAGGGAACGGTCGTAAAAGGCAGCCTCATAGAAGTCCTTAATCTTGTAGATGATCCTAATCACCGGCGTGAGGATGAAACGGGTTTCAGAAATGACCTTATCGAGTATGCATCCATGAATGCGGAAATTGCCGAATTAGCTCTTACCTCCGATGGCCAGAGCAGAGAGTCTCTAAAGACGGCCAACCGGATTTCCGCCGGTGTTTCCCTTTTTATTGCAATTCTGATTATCACCATGATGATTATTGTGGCGTGATTGTGAAAGGGCGTTGAATGGCGAAAAAACCATCTAAAAGGGCAGCGTCGGATCAAGGCGTGGGGTCCAATTTCAAACTGATCGGCGGCCTGATTCTCTTCGCTGCAATTGTTTTCGCCCTGCCGACGTCAATTATACTGGGTGTCGGTTTGATGCCGACTTTTGCCGCTCTTCTTATTGATGGATATCCGGAAAAATATATCACACGCTGTGTCGGGGCGATGAATATTGCCGGAGTTATCCCTTATTTATTGCGTCTCTGGGGGCATACAAATTCCATTAGCGAGTCTATAGATATCGTTACAGATGCTTTTACCTGGCTTGTGATGTTCGGGGCGGCGGGCATCGGCTGGATGATCTATCTTGGTCTGCCGGGCATGGTGACAGCCTTTATTGTTCTCACCTCAGAACAGAAGATCGCTTCACTGCGTAGTCGACAAGCTCAACTTGTTGCGAAATGGGGCCCGCCGGTAACTGGCCAGGCAGAGGAAAAATAGGGACAATAAGTCGGCTGAAATATTTTTCAGGTCTTAAATGCCAATTTTCAGAACGTGGCGATGCGTTCTTCAATTCCTAAATTCTTGACGGATTTTTTGAGCTTTTCATAAGCTCTAACCTCGACCTGGCGAACCCGCTCGCGGGATATTCCGTAATGCTGGCTAAGTTCTTCGAGAGTCAGCGGGGTTTCTTTTAGACGTCGGTTGGTCAGGATATCCCGTTCCCGTTCGTTCAAGCTCGACATTCCTTTTTGTAGAAGTGTCCGGCGGTTATCGAGTTCTTCTCTTTCGGCAAAATTATTTTCAATGTCCTCTCCCTCATCAACCAGCCAGTCCATCCATTCGCCATCGGATTCGGCATTTAGAGGTGTGTTTAGGGAGTGATCGGGGCCAGCCATACGCTGGTTCATGCTGATCACATCTTTTTCGGGAACGTTCAGTTGCTCGGCGATAATACGCACGTTTTCAGGGCGAAGCTGGCCCTCATCAATGGCCTGCAGCTTGTTTTTCAGTGTTCGCAGGTTGAAAAACAGTTTCTTCTGGGAGGCTGTCGTGCCGATTTTAACCAGCGACCAGGAATGCAGGATATATTCCTGAATGGACGCTCTGATCCACCACATGGCGTATGTGGAAAGGCGAAAGCCCCGTTCCGGGTCGAAGCGCTGGACTGCCTGCATCATCCCGACATTGCCTTCTGAAACCAGTTCACTGACCGGCAGGCCATATCCGCGATAGCCCATGGCAATCTTGGTGACGAGCCTGAGATAGCTGGTAACCATCTTGTTGGCAGCAGCAGTGTCGCCGTTATTGCGCCAACGCCGCGCCAGTTCCAGTTCTTCTTGCGCCGCCAGCATGGGAAACTTGCGGATGTCTCGAAGAAAGCTGCTGAGACTGTCTTCTTTCGCGCGCTGCGATGGTGGGGTGATTGAAGCCATATGTTAAATCTTCCATAATTCTCCTCTGGAAGACCATAATACCCAACTAGCCAGCTATGGTATAGATTTATTTTAAATTTTATCTAGCAAATCAAGTAAGTCCTCAATTTCTTTAGGTATATTGGATTTGAACTGCAGGAATTCCCCACTTTCCGGGTGTTTGAATCCAATTATATAGGCATGGAGTGCCTGTCGATTGAAGTTTGCCAGAGAAGTGGCGGCCTCTTTGAGGGGCTCGGAGAGGTCGGCGCGGCGCAAATCACGGCGCCCGTAGAGGGGGTCGCCGATAAGAGGGTGATGGCGATGAGTGAAATGAACGCGGATTTGATGGGTGCGGCCAGTGGCAAGACGGCATTCGACAAGGCTGGCCAGGGGCGGGGTCTGTTTTCCAAGGGTTTTGAGAACTTTGTAGCGGGTTAACGCTTCTTTTCCGCCCCGGTTGACGACGGCCATTTTTTTTCGATTTCTAGGATTTCGGCCGATATTTCCAGTTATTTCGCCTTTAAGCGGTCTTGGCACCCCCCAGACAACAGCCAGATAGGCCCGCTCAAGGCTGTGTTCGGCGAATTGGGCGGCAAGGGAAGCATGGGCTTTGTCGGTTTTGGCGACAACCATTAGGCCACTGGTATCCTTGTCGATCCGATGGACGATGCCGGGACGCTTTACCCCCCCTATTCCAGATAGGGTATCTCCGCAATGGGCCAAAAGCGCGTTGACTAGGGTTTTATCCGGGTTGCCGGGGGCGGGATGAACGACGAGCCCAGCCTGCTTGTTGAGAACGATCACTTGATCGTCTTCATAAACAATATCCAGCGCGATCACCTGGGGGATGGGGGTCGCCGGCTCGGCGGGGGGCACGTTAAGGGTAAAGGACAGGCCGGGTTTGACCCGATAGGAGGGGTCGGTTATCGTCTCGACCGATTTGGCGGTGGCCTTTTCGCAAACCACCCTCCCGGTTTCAATCAGGCCCTTGAGACGGCTTCGGGAAAAATCGGGCAGGGCATCGGCGAGAAACCGGTCAAGACGTTTAACTGTCTCGCCGGAATCGGCTCGGATGTGGTATTGCTTCTCGCCGTTTTTATCATTGGTTGTCATAGTAAAGAGACTGGACACAAATCATGCATGCACTCAAGGCCCTCGTTATCGGCATGGGAATATTAATTCTCGTTGGCTTTGGCATTATCGGCGTAACAATCTACAAACGCGCCACGGCACCGGAGCTGGAAACTACTGACGATGCTGTCAGTTGGGAGGCCATTGATGGTGCCGCCGACCGTCAGGTGAGGTCTTCTGCAAGCAAATTGCCCTCGGCTTTCAGGGCCGGCGACGTGACTTTGCCGGCAGGGGCCAAGATTGAAGATTTGGCCGTCGGTAACGGGCGAATCGTCCTTCAGCTGCGACTTGATAGCGGGGCGCAGCGGCTTCTTATCCTCGATCTTGCCAGTGGTGTCCAGCTGGGTGCCGTTGATCTCAATCCGGCACCGTGATCCGCCTGGCCCCGACTGTCTTGTCTGTGATTGCTGGTGCGGCCGAGGCGGCTTACCCGGAGGAATGCTGCGGCCTTCTTGTTGGTAAGGTGGCGGGAGATGGCGCGTTTGACGCGATCCGCGTGGTGGAAAGCCCAAATCGTGCCGGGGCTTTCGACGGGGAGGCGGATATGGGCGGGAAAGGAATGTCGGTAAATATCCGACACCGGCGCTTTGAAATTGATCCTCTTGTGCATCTTGCTCTGATGCGCGAGACGGAAAATACAGACGAGGCAATTATCGGTTTTTATCACTCCCATCCGGATCATCCAGCCCAACCGTCAGCCCATGATATTGCCTGTATCTGGGAACCGGATCTTGTCTGGCTGATCGTTTCGGTGGTCGCTGGCAAGGTGATGGATAGCGCAGCCTTTCGGCCCTGTATTGAGGATGAGATCAAGGGGTTCACGCCAATGGAACTCGTCATCTCTTCCCCATCTGCTTGAGCAACTTGTCTTTGCGGCATCCCGGGTAAGGGCCCGGCTAAAAGCCTCCCGCCAAGCCTCTTGTCGCCGTCCTGGGTTTAGGCTAAGACATGGCCGGTCGAGGCTGCGAAGGCCCATCTATGTCCCCTTCGTCTAGAGGCCTAGGACACCGCCCTCTCACGGCGGCAACAGGGGTTCGAATCCCCTAGGGGACGCCAATATTTCAATGGGTTAGACGATAATACAGGCTGGCGTGAGCTTGCCCTAACGGATGATGGTCTAGGTCAGCCCTAATTCCGTTTGCGAAGATGACTGAGTCGCACCCAAGTTAGCACTGCAATGATTGGGCCACAGATGGACGCACCAATCAGGATATATGGAAACCAGCCGAACCAGGCGGCTGGGCCGAAGAGATACAGGATATCGTCAAAGTCGAACCCAAGAATGCCGCTATAGGCCTTGCCGTCATCATCAGAGGCCTCTTCGAATCGTTCTGACAACACCGATGCGATGGCCACGGACAGGCCCGAAAGCACGCCGAGCGCGACGGCCCAGCTGCTGATGCCGCTATTTTCAAGGCCGTTGCCGAGACCGATGCCGATACCGATGGCAAGAAAGAACAGGCTGTTTACGGCGACATCGCAATAATAATCGTATCTGTGGCCCCCCGCCGAGGATGTGCCGCCCAGGCGCGCCAGTTCACCATCAGCCCGGTCGAGCAGACACGATAGCAACCACAATATGCCCCCCCATAGATTCCAATTTGGTTCACCCGGCAGAAAGGCAGCGCAGGCGGCAATCCCGGTGACGAGCCGGCCGGTGGTCAGATGGTTCGGCGTAATGCGCGTGCCAACCATGGGGCGCACCAGCACGCGGGCCAGGCGATGAGTCCATGAGGTGTGGGGTGGGGTTGAGATCAATGCCATGTCTGTTATTTCGAGGCCGTGTCATCGGTGACGGTTAGCAGGCGGCGGCCTTCGACGAGCTGCCAGACGAGCATTGCCGGCACACCCAGCACAAGTTCCCGGACGCGCTTGATCAGGGAAACCGAAAGGGCAATTTCTGGTGAAATCCCGAAATGCATACCGAGGAGCATATAGCCGCCTTCCTGGATGCCGAAGGCACCAGGCACTGGGAATGCCGCCGTGCGCACCGCTTGGCCAAGGCTCTCGATAATCAGCGCCTCGGTGAAACTTACGTCCGCGCCGAGGACCAGGAGCGTGATCCACACCTCGACCGCACCAAGAAACCACGATGCCATGTGCCACAAGGTCGCACCGATCATGGCCCGGCGGTCGCGATAGATCGTCATCACTATATCGTTCAAATTGGTAAGCGATCCGAGCGCCGGCCAGCTTAAATAGGTTGCTATACGTTCGAGAAGTTTTTCCAGCAGAAGGAAAATACCCCAGCGCTGAGCGAGTAGAAACCCGATTGCCGCGAGTGTCGCGATTGCGATTCCAACAACAACCCAGTTCGTTATTTCTCCGCCGCCATTGACAAGCAGGAGGCCTAAGCCAATCACGGTAAAGATGATCTGGGTCAGAAATTCCAGTGTCAGATCGACCAGAACCGAGGCAGCCGCAACCGGCGCTCTTATGCCGTGAAAGGTCAATATCCGTGCCCCGGCGATGTCACCGCCAACTTGAGCTACGGGCAGTAATCCGTTGACGGCCTCGCGCAGAATTCTGGCCCAAATGAAGACCCACATTCTGCCCTGAGTGACCGCCCCGGCGAGCACGCGCCAAGCCAGGGCCGAGGCCGCTAGCGGTAGAAGGTGAAAGACTGTTACGAGGGCGATGCCCCAGCTCGCCGCGACCAATACTTGGCCGATCTCGGCAAAGCCCTGATAAGCGGTAAGGGCGACGATTGCCGCCAGACCGGCAAGCATTGCCAGGCCGCTGGCAATCTTGAGTGCGCGCTTGCCCAGTGAAGCGCTCAACGCGACTCACCTGTGGCCAGCGTTCCAAACGCCGTGCATTTGATCCCCAGCCGCTCAATCGCCGTCGCTACCGTGGCATCGGTTAGCGCGGCAAACTCCTCGGCGAAACGATATTGGCCCACTGCTGCTTCCATCCCGGGCCAGGGTCCGGTCGCGGGATGGCAGTAGATCTCCGATATACCATCAGGCAAATGGGTGAGAAAACCGAGCAGGTGGGTACTGTCCATGTTGCCGTTATCATTCATACCGAAGACGTAGTCGT
>JABJES010000182.1 GCA_018663165.1 Rhodospirillaceae bacterium | reverse complement strand
TAAGGTTGTCGATCGGTATCTTTGGGAAGATTTCGACCTCATTCTTCTCGATATCCGCATGCCTCATCTCGACGGTCATCAGGTGATGGCCCAGTTGAAAGAGGTGGCGCCCAAAAATGATTACGTGCCGATTCTGATTTTGACAGCTCAGACCGATGTTGAAACACGCCAGAAAGCGATTGAAGGCGGGGCGAGGGACTTTATTACCAAGCCCTTTGAACGCCATGAAACCCTGAACCGGATCTACAACATGCTCGATGTGCGCCTGATGCATAATGAGCTTCGCGACCAGAATGTTATTTTGGAAGAAAAAGTCCGCGAAAGAACCCATGAGATTGAGGACACAAGGCTTCAGATCGTTCGCCGTCTGGGGCGGGCGGCAGAATTTAGAGACAACGAGACCGGCATGCATGTTATTCGCATGAGTCACGCCTGTTCCTATGTCGCCAAGGCCGCCGGACTTAGCGAAGCGGATTGTGAGCTGATCCTCACGGCGGCCCCGATGCATGACATCGGCAAGATTGGCATTCCTGATAATATTCTTCTTAAACCCGGAAAACTGACTGCTGAGGAGTGGGATATAATGAAAACCCATTCCCAGATCGGTGCTGATCTTCTCTCCGGCCATCATTCCGAGCTTCTGGAAACGGCGCAAAGCATTGCCCTGACCCATCATGAAAAATGGGATGGCGGCGGTTATCCAAACGGGCTTGCGGGTGAGGACATTCCTTTGTTTGGGCGCATTACGGCGATTTGTGATGTGTTTGATGCCCTGACCTCTGATCGGCCCTACAAAAAGGCCTGGCCGGTCGAAGATGCGGTGGCGGAAATAAAAAACATGTCGGGGCGGCATTTCGATCCCAGCCTGGTGCCGCATTTTCTCGATATTCTGCCAAAAATCCTCGAAACCAACGAGAAATTCACCGATAAAGAGGAGTAAGCCGGTTTCTCTCTATCCCCCAGTAGGGATTTTATCCGGGGGGGGGTGAAGGCCGCTCACGCTCTTGTCCATTCGTATGAGCTGAGAATATGTCTAAAATTTTAGGTATATTTAGCCGGAACACATTGTATTTACACAATTTTTTTCTTGATTTAACCGGTCCGTTGATTTAGTGTTAATCTAATCTGTGCCGGATGTCGGTCCTGTGGGAGGGACCAGGCATCCTTACCTCGACGTTGTGTAGCAAGTTTGTGTCGCAAGTTTGTACATCACATCTGTAACTGTTGAGATTGGGTGAGCGCGTATGGTTGAAGCAACAAATTTTAGCGGATTGAATTTTGCGGGCGGGTTTCTTGAAACCCGCGGTGCCGAGCGTAAGAGCGTTTCTCTGCGTGATTTTAATCTTGCCAAGCAGGGCGGGCTTCAAAACCCGCTGGCCAGTGTAAATGACGGGGTGCGAAAGGCAGATTTTCTTGAGGCCAAGGCTGAACGCCAGGGCGAGGTGGTCGCCGAGCGGGGCCAGGGGGTTGAGAGTTTTCAAACCTCGCGCCGCGATTTTCACGACATTCAGGATGAGGTCGTTATCCGCAATACCGAGGATAGCGGTATCCTTCGCGATGAGGGCGAAGTAAGCATTGTTCAGGTCGGTAACGATCTTGATAAATCTGCCGAGGCTGGCTCTAATATTAATCACGAAACCCGGAATAGCGATGTCGCGGCTCGCCTTGAGGCGCGTGAAAACCAGGAAGTTTTTGTCCGCGAACAGAGTTTTGAGCGTGCGGCAGAGGTTACCGATCTCGCCCAGAGAGACCAGCAAGACACCCATGCTCTTGAACGCCAGGCCCGGCGGGATGAATTTGCCAGCCGTTTCACCGCCACTGATCAGCCTGATAACAATCCCATTCTTGACCGTCGGCCTGCCTTCCCTCTTGAAGACGAGCTGGTGTTGCGGGCTGCGGCCGAAGAAGATAATGGCGGCGAGGCAACCCGTCGTCATAGGGCGGCGATCTCCGAGATTGAGGCTTCTCACGATGCGGCTGTCGCTCAGGACTCTGTCTCTGACAGAACCGAGTCAAGCGCCGGGACGAGTGATCCCTTTGATGATATTTTCCAGTCGTCTGATCCCAATGAAGTGCCGACGGCAGCCAATATCGCCCAGCAGCGCGAACAGCAGGATGGTGTCGGTAGCCTCGTCGATCTCTTCACCTGATCAACTAAGCACTCCAATTCAAGGATTAGGGCCCTGCAATCGCGGGGCTTTTTTCTGTACGAGGCATTACGTTCTGCACGGATCAGTTACGGCGGTAATGCAGGTCCTTTTCCAGCGACCAGGCCAAGGTCTTTGTGCCCAGTCTGAGACGATAAACCTGAAGATTGCCCAGCACCCGTTGGACATAAGTGCGGGTTTCGTTAAAGGGGATCATCTCAATCCAGTCGAGGCTATCGACATCCGATTTGCGCGGGTCGCCGTTTTCCTTGAGCCATCTTTTTACCCGGCCCGGCCCGGCGTTATAGGCGGCGAGCGCCAGCACGTATGAATTGTCGTATTTATTAAGCAGGCCGGAAATATAGGCCCGCCCAAGTTTCATGTTGTATTCGGGATCGCTCATCAGGCGATTTTTTGAAAAAGGCAGCTTGATCTGTCTTGCAACGTTGCGCGCAGTGGCTGGCATTAGCTGCATCAATCCCCTGGCACCGGCATGACTGATCGCCTGGACGCTGAACCCGCTTTCCTGGCGCATCAAGGCCAACAGTAGGGCGGTTTCAGGGAGGCCATGAACGGTTTTCAGTGGATTGGGATAACCAAGCTCAACAAGGCTGATCCCCTGGCGCTCAATGCGGCGCGCAATTTTGACCGAAAGGTCTTCCCGTGCCAGTCCGGTGGCCAGTTCGGCGATCAGGAATTTCTCGCCCGGCGTTTGGGCGACGTCAAAAAGATGCAGGATAAAGGGGTCAATCTGGGAAGTTGCTTCGATATCTCCGAGCAGACGAACAATCTTGTAAAGCTCGTTCGTCGTCATCTTTGCTCTGTCCGCCTCGGTAACGACCGGATTTTCAGGCAAGATGATCGAGGGTGAATTTTCAAGACGGCTGGCGGCAAGCTGGCCATGAAAGGTGGTTACATGACGGCTTCCCTTGAGGTACCAGGCTTGGGCTTCCTGGGTTTGTCCGACCTTATCCAGGGATCGTCCGGCCCAATAGGCTGCCCTTGAAAGGCTGACTGGATAGCGTACATTTTCATAAAGGCGGGTGAAATGGTCGAGCGCTTGTTGGGAATTATCGAGAAAGCGCAGGGCGATCCAGCCGGCTAGCCATTCGGCTTCGGCATAGGCGGCGTTGCCCGGCTTTTGTCGGTGTTCGCTGGCCAGTCGATAGGCCAGGGAGACATCCCCCTTAGCCAAGGTCTGGCGCGCAACATTTTGTCGTTCAGTCCACCACATATTCCTATGGAGTGGATCATCGGGTTGGGCGAATAAAATTTCCACGGCGTCATCGCGACCCCGCTTTCGCCGCCAGCGCAGGCGTTCGTATTGAAAGCCGGGATCGTCAATCAGTTCTGGCGACATGCGACGGATCGCCCAGTCGACGCCGCCCCGGTTTTTACGCAGACGCATGCGCGCCTCGGCGAGAATCTGATATTCTTTGGGAAGTCGGCGCACCGTCCGTTGGGCGGCGGAAAATTTTCCCTCCCATAACAGGCGGTCGAGGCGGGCGATATTGTCTGCCTTGGTCCATTTTTTCCGGTGTCGGGCGATAAAGGTTCTTTCCTGGTTTTTCCGGTGTCGGGCGATAAAGGTTCTTTCCTGGCGATAAC
>JABJES010000200.1 GCA_018663165.1 Rhodospirillaceae bacterium | reverse complement strand
AAGGGTTTGCTGTTGTTGCCAACGAGGTTAAGAGTCTGGCCAGTCAGACGGCGAAGGCGACGGAAGACATTAAAGCGCAGGTTAAGGAAATTCAGGAAGCCACATCCACTGCCGTTCAATCCATTGGCGATATCGGCAAAACGATCAATTCGTTCAACGAAGTTTCTGGAACCATCGCCTCTGCTGTCGAAGAACAGGGCGCGGCAACCCAGGAAATCGCCCGCAATGTGCAGGAGGCGTCAAGCGGCGTTACGGAAGTTACGACAAATATTGCCGGTGTAAATAGCGATGTCAGTCAGGTCAGTGACATTTCCGGCGAAGTGTTGTCCGTAGCAAACGATCTGGCCTCCCAGGCGGAAATGTTAACACAGGTCCTGAACAGCTAGGCATTGCCTGCAACAAATGTTCCCTTTGGGTCATAAGCAGAACCTAAACAAAATACTCTGAATGGTTTTCTTTCAGACACCAACTGCCCCGCCTATTCCTTAACCTTTGGCTTCGTTGGTTGCCATATATGGCAGGCCGACAAGCTAAGGGTGCGCCATCCCGTCGGCACCCCCCCTAATATGACCTATATCAAGGACCGGGTATCTCGCCTGTTGGTATTGATGTGTTCTGACAGAACAATAAAAAAAGTGAGCCCCGATGAAACTAACCGATGCCCTGCTCGGCGAACACGCCGTTCTTTACGACCTCTTCACTCATTTACGTGCGCTCGGCCAAAAAGATGGCGGGATCGAGGAAATGCGCGGCGCGTTCAACGTTCTCGATCAATTGCTGCGTAGCCACGCGGGAATTGAGGAAGAACTGCTGTTTCCAAACCTTGAGCCCCATATCGGACAGATGGGGCCGCTGGCTGTAATGAAAGGCGAACATAAGGCCATTGACGATCTTCTTGATGCCTTGGCCACGGAAACCGATATTGCGGCCCTCAAATCTCTGACCAATGAACTGATCGACCTTGCCTTTAGCCATTTTCAGAAAGAAGAAGGAGCCCTGTTCCCCATGGCCCGGCAGTTTCTTGATGAGGCGAAACTAAGCGAGCTTGGCGACCTATGGGCACAAAAACGCAAGGTCAACGCCAACGCCCAAGGCTGTATGGGGGGCGGCTAGGTTTTTTCTAAAACCGGCAGCAAAGCCGCAGCGACACGCCGCCCTTCCATGGACAGCAGGTTGAAGGTGCGGCAGGCTGCGCCACTATCCAGGGGCTCAATGGCGACCCCCCTTTCTTTCATCCCGCCGCGAAAGATTTCCGGCAGGGCCAGGATAGACGGCCCCAGGCCGATCAGCAGCAGTTCAATTGCCGGCTCATAGTCGAAAACCGGGGCCAGGGATGAAATTGTGAGGGCATCGGGCATCTTCTCGCCGTCAATTTCCCAGGCCTGAGTTTGGCCAGCAAAGACGAGGATAGGGCAACGCCACAAATGGCCTGAGACGGTAAAGCCTTCCTCACCATAGGAGTCGATAATCTGGCGGAGTGGCCGGGCCATGGGGTGAGGCCTCCCGGTCTGATGGGGCTTTATTTAAGGGGTTTTGGTTTCTTCCGCGACCAGAGCCCCGGCACTGCCGGGACGTAGTTTAAGCTTGATGAGCAGAGGTGCAGCGACGAAAATCGATGAATAGGTGCCGATAAAGACGCCCCACATCATGGCCAGCACGAAATCGTGGATCACCGCCCCGCCGAAGATATAAAGGGCGACCAGGGCGAGAAGCGTCGTCACTGAGGTCATGGTGGTACGCGCCAGGGTCTGGTTGATCGACAGATTGAGCAGTTCCAGCATATCCATCTTGCGATATTTGCGCAGGTTCTCACGCACCCGGTCATAGACAACGACCGTATCGTTGATCGAATAACCGGCAATGGTGAGGATGGCGGCAATGGTGGCGAGGTTGAATTCAAGCTGCAACACGGCAAACAATCCGATGGTCGTGATCACGTCATGGGACAGGGCAGTCAGAGCGCCGATGCCGAACTGCCACTCAAAACGGAACCAGATATAGATCATCATGGCAAGCAGCGCCAAAATCACCGCCGTCAACCCGGCCTGGATCAGCTCATCGCCGACTTTCGGTCCGACAAATTCGGTGCGCCGATAATCGAGTCCCTCACCGAGCGCTTCTTTAATCGTCAGGATAGCCGCCAGTTGTGCCTTTTCATCGCCTT
>JABJES010000059.1 GCA_018663165.1 Rhodospirillaceae bacterium | reverse complement strand
GGCACTCTCAGCCGGGGCACTCTCAGCCGGGGCACTCTCAGCCGGGGCACTCTCAGCCGGGGCACTCTCAGCCGGGGCACTCTCAGCCGGGGCACTCTCAGTCGGAGCATTCTCAGCCGGGGCACTCTCAACCGGGGCTTCCGTCACCTTGGCTTTGTTTTCGTCGGGTTTAGCGTTCCTGTCCCTGGAGCCGTATGGTGTGCGTGCCGGGCGATCATCGCGATCATGGGTCTGCATCATCACCGAGGGCTCTTCCTCATGCTCTTCGACCTTCACCGTCAGATGGCGCAGGAGGTCGTCATCGATCCGCATCAGGCGGTCCATTTCTTCCAGTGCCTTCCAGGGGGCGTCGACGTTGAAAAGGAAATAGTGGCCCTTACGGTTCTTTTTGATCCGGTAGGCGAGGGTTCTAAGACCCCAGTATTCGCGTTTGGCAACAGTGCCACCGTTCTCCTTGAGGAGATCGCTGTATTTGTCGGCAAGTGCCTCTGCGGCGGATGCGGAAATTTCCTGGCGTGCGATAAACACGCTTTCGTATAGCGGCATAGAAAAGTCACCCCTTATGGCTGTTCACGGTCCGGCGCTGGGGCAAAAGGCCTTCAGCTTTCCGGCCCTAGCCGGCGCAAACCGGCAAGGAGGTTATGAAGCGGCGCACTATACACGAAAGGTTTTTCCACGCAAGCGCTTGTATTCAAGGCCTTGCAGGGCCTTTTGGCGGGCCCTCTCTGAGCTGGAAGGAGCTTACAAAGCAGTGGATTTAGGATCGGCGAAGGCGTCGGAGAGGCGAAAGACGTTTTTTCCACTTTTCTTGGCGTCATACATGGCTGCATCGGCAGCGCTAAGGACAGCATCAGCCTTGCTTTCCGGGTCGACGAACAGAACGATCCCGATGCTCACCGTGCATTTGTGTGTAACGTTCTCCAGTTCGTAGGCATCACTCAGGGCGGACGTGATTTTTTTGGCGACGAGTTTGGCTTCAACAGCCGCGTCGTCCCTGGACGCGTCCAAATCCTCAAGCAGAACGATAAATTCATCTCCGCCCAGACGCGCCACGGTATCGGATTCCCGAACACAGGCTTTCAGCCTTTTTGCCGCTTTGATAAGCAGCTCATCCCCGGCTTGGTGGCCATGGGTGTCATTCAGTATTTTGAAATTATCCAGGTCAAGGAAGAGCAAGGCGCCGTAATGCCGGTTGCGGCCCCGCGCGATAATTGAACGTTCCAGACGTTCGTTCAGCAAACGCCTGTTGGGTAATTGGGTCAGTGAGTCGTAAAAGGCCATCTCCTTGATCTTTTTCTGAGCCTCCTCAAGCTCATCAATGGCGGCCATAAGATCGGCGTTGCTTAGTTCCAGTTCTACCGTTCTCTTCTGAACCTTTCCTTCAAGTTCCTGCTCATGCTTGATGATCTGTCTTGTCATCAGGTTGAAGGATTGCCCCAATTCGGCAATCTCGTCATTCCCGGTTTCATCGGCGAAGGCGTCGTGGTTGCCGCCAATAATACGCAGGGTTACCCGGTGGAGGGCAATGATGGGGTTTGACATGCGACGGCTGATATAGGTTGCGGACATAAAAGCCAGCAAAGTGATCAAAACGGAAATGAAAGCCAGGGCCCAGGTAATGGTTTTCAGGGGCGCAAAGGCCTCTGCCTGGTCGAAATGGGCCATGATACAGCCACCATTGATCTCTGGTATGTATCGAAAACCGTGAATGATGGGGACGGCCCGGTAATCAAGCTCGAGCATTTCGGTATTGTTGAACTGGAGGCATTTCTCCATTGGCACAGCCGAAATCGGCACGCCTTTGCCCTGGTTTGAACTGTATCTGGGCTTGGTTATGAAAAATCCATCAGCGTCGGAAAGAAACGTTTCACCGGATACGCCGAGAAGATGGGGCGGCACGAAAATCTCATCAAGGCTCTCGACAGGATAATTCATCGCCAGGGAAGAATGGCTGATGGGGTCTGTTTCCAATATATAATAGGATCTCTGCAGACCTGGTTTTGCTGGGGGGAAAATGGCCAGTTGTCCGGGCAACATTTTCAAGTCTCCCTCTTCGTCAGGAGGGGGGAGCCCGACATGGGCAGCGCCCTTCCTACCTTCAATATGCAGGGAAGCACCCAATGCGCCTTCCCGGCGCGTATAAATTTCCAGAGCGCCTTGAAGGCATTTATCAATTTTCGGTTTGGAAGGGGCGAATAATTCTTTACAGCGCGGGACGTTGATATCAATAAATTGTCCGGCCCGGCGATGTTCGTCCTTTAACTTCTGGATAAGCTGATCACGACGTTCTTCGGCGACAAAACCGACGGCCTTGATCTTCTCCTGCCGGATATTTTCATAAATGGCGGTATAGCCAATCCACCCGACCATTGCCGTCGGCACAAGAGTGACGACCAGGATGGTCGCCAGCAGGCGATTGGCAATGGATTTTGGAATAAGATAGGAAAGGATTGAGAGAATCTTGTTCAAAAGGGCTTCCTGTTTTTATTCTTCCTGCAACTGTTCCTTACAACTTTCGGATGAAGCGGTGCCCTTAATTTACAATAAAACATGTTAGAACGCGATTTATATTAAAATGACTTTAATTAAAAACCGATCTTTCAATCTGCTGGCGGGGCTTATCCAATCCCGATATTGCTGAAGTTCTTCTGCCGTCTTGACAGCTTCGCCACAGACGTTATGAAACCCGGTGTAAACCCGTTTCCGTCATTATCAGGATAAACACATGACCCGCGCATTCGTCTTTCCCGGCCAGGGTTCCCAGGCTGTTGGCATGGGCCGCGATCTGGCCGACGCCTTTTCCGTCGCCCGTGAGGTATTTGAGGAGGTTGACGATGCCTTGGGGGAAAACCTTTCCCGGCTCATGTTTGAAGGCCCCGAGGACGAGTTGACCCTGACCGAAAACGCCCAACCGGCCCTGATGGCGGTCAGCATGGCCGTTATCCGGGTGCTGGAGCGTCAGGGCGGGCTGGATATAGGGCAGGGCTGTGCTTTTGTCGCCGGTCATTCTCTGGGCGAATATTCGGCCCTGGCGGCAACTAGCACCTTCACTTTGTCCGATGCGGCCAAGGTTCTTAAAGCCCGTGGTCGCGCCATGCAGGCCGCTGTGCCCGTGGGTGTCGGCGCAATGGCGGCGGTGCTTGGCCTTGATATTGAGGCGGCGGCGGAAATTGCCGAGGCTGCGGCACAAGGCGAGGTTTGCGCCCCGGCCAATGATAACGCCCCCGGACAGGTCGTCATCAGTGGCGACAAGGCGGCTGTTGAGCGCGCCATTGCCCTGGCCGCCGATAAGGGGGCCAAGCGCAGTATTCTGCTGCCTGTCAGCGCGCCTTTTCATTGCGCCTTGATGCAGCCTGCGGCCGAGGCCATGGCCGGCGTTCTTGCCGATATTCAGCTTCAGGCCCCGAGCGTCCCCCTGGTGGCAAATGTCACTGCCTCTGCAGTCACTGAGCCGGATGAAATCCGCGATCTTCTGGTGAAACAGGTGACCGGCATGGTACGGTGGCGCGAAGGGGTTCTCTATATGAAGGAAAACGGCGTTGAGGAACTGATCGAACTGGGCGCTGGTAAGGTGTTGACCGGCCTTGCCCGGCGCATTGACCGGGATCTGAAGGCCAGGGCGCTTGGTGCTCCGGCCGATATCGATGAATTTATGAAGGATGTCTAACATGTTTGATCTGACCGGCAAGAAGGCCCTTATTACCGGCGCTTCCGGCGGCATTGGCGCTGCCATTGCCCGATCATTTCACGCCCAGGGCGCTGTCGTCACCCTGTCTGGCACCCGCAAGGATGCCCTTGATGCCCTGGCTGGGGAACTGGGCGAGCGGGCCTATGTGGTGGCGTGCGATCTGGGTGAACCCGAGGCCGCTCAGGTCTTGGCAAAGGAGGCCGAATCCGCCATGGGCGGGCTCGATATTCTGGTCAATAATGCCGGGTTGACCCGCGATGGGTTGATGATGCGCATGAAGGACGAGGACTGGCAAAAGGTTATCGATGTCAATCTTAGCGCCGGTTTTCGCCTTTCCAGGGCCTGTATCAAGCCAATGATGAAAGCCCGTTGGGGGCGAATTATCGCTGTTACCTCGGTGGTTGCGGCCACCGGCAATGCCGGTCAGGCCAATTATGCCGCCTCGAAAGCGGGAATGACCGGGATGATTAAATCCTTGGGTGCCGAAATTGCCGCACGCGGGGTAACGGCTAATTGTATCGCTCCGGGGTTTATCGTCACGGCGATGACAGATGGTCTTAATGAAACGGTGCGCGAGCGGCTTTTGGCGGCTATTCCAGCCGCTCGTTTCGGCGATGTGGGCGATGTCGCGGCGGCGGCGGTTTTTCTCGCATCTGACGAGTCGGCCTATGTCACCGGACAGACCTTGCATGTCAACGGGGGAATGGCGATGATATAACCCGGTTTCATTTTATCTCTGTGTTGTATCCATGTGCTGGTCAGCATCGAAAAAATGTGTTATCAAGCCGCCGTTTTTGGGGAGTCCGAAGTCTGGTAAATTATAATTATATGACCGGTTTTCCCGTTTATTAGATCCATATTCAGTTCAGCTCAAAGGAAAAAGCGATATGAGTGATATTGCCGAACGCGTAAAGAAAATCGTTGTCGAACATCTCGGTGTTGACGAGGGTAAAGTGACCGATACAGCCAGCTTCATTGATGATCTTGGTGCAGACAGCCTCGACACCGTCGAGCTGGTCATGGCTTTTGAGGAAGAGTTTGGGTGTGAAATTCCCGACGATGCGGCTGAAAAAATTCTCACCGTCAAGGATGCGATCGATTTCATTCAGACGAATAACGGCTAGGCTGGTTTTGGGCTTGGTTCTTTTCTCTTCCTGCGTTTTTCCAATGAGGTGCATTCGCCGATGAAGCGCGTTGTCGTCACAGGTCTTGGAATGGTCACGCCGCTTGGGTGCGGGGTAAAGACCACCTGGGATGCCTTGCTCCAGTCCCGTTCCGGAATCGGCAAAATCGAGTCTTTCGATGTTTCTGATCTGGCCTGTAAAATCGCCGGCCAATTACCTTTGGGTGAGGCGGGTTCTGCCGCCGGGCTTTTTAATCCGGATGAATGGGTGCCGCCAAAGGACCAGCGCAAGATGGAGAAATTCATCATCTATGCGATGGCCGCAGCGACACAGGCGGTAGAGGATTCTGGCTGGAAGCCCGAGAGCGAAGAAGATCAAAACCGTACCGGTGTTCTGATCGGGTCGGGCATTGGCGGTCTGGAAGGTATTTACAATACGTCCCTGACTCTGCTCGAAAAGGGGCCGCGTCGGGTATCGCCCTTTTTCATTCCCTCCTGTCTGATTAATCTGGCCTCGGGCCATGTTTCCATCAAATACGGTTTCCGTGGCCCCAACCATGCGGTGGTTACGGCTTGCGCGTCGGGGGCGCATGCCATCGGTGATGCGGCTCGTCTGATTAAGCATGGTGATGCTGATGTGATGGTCGCTGGCGGGGCCGAGGGTACGGTTTGTCGTATCGGTCTGGCTGGTTTCGCAGCGTCTAAGGCGCTTTCGACGAATTTCAATGAGACACCGGAAAAGGCGTCGCGGCCCTGGGATCAGG
>JABJES010000097.1 GCA_018663165.1 Rhodospirillaceae bacterium | reverse complement strand
CAATGCTCATAGACGCCACCGGGTCAGTTTTTTCTCGACCGGCTTAAGCACGACCATCTCGAAAAACATAACAACGCCGATAAACGCCAGGGCGTAGGCAAGGATACTGGCAATATCGAAAAACTGGAAATATCCATGCAACTGGAATCCGACTCCGTTGCTGCGACCGAGTAGCTCAACAACAAGAACAATTTTCCAGATCATCGCCAAGCCGGAGCGGGCCGCAGCCATCAGATAAGGATAGAGTTGCGGCAGATAGACCTTGAAAAGGGTCTTGTGCCAGGAAAGGCGATAGACCTGAGAGACCTGAAGCAATTCCTGATCAACGGCGCGCGCACCCTCGCGGACGGTGATGACGACGAGGGGAATTTTGTTGATTGCGACGGCGACAACTGCGGCTACTTCGGTTAGGCCGAACCAGATATAGCAGAGGATAATAATGACAAGGGCAGGGAAGTTCAGGCCCAGAACCAGCCAGCCATCAAAAAAACTATCTACGGTTTTGCTGCGCCCCATAAAGATACCGATGGCGGTGCCGATCGCCATGGATATAACGAAGGCGACAGCTACCCGTAAAAGGGTTACGCCGGTATGGTAGAGAAGGTCGCCATCCTCGATATGGCTGAACATATTGGTCGCGACTTCCCAGGGGCCGGGCAACATTGGCGTGGCAGCGATATAGGCGGCTAACCCCCAGCAAAAAACAAAAAGAATCAGCGAAGACAGCTTTAGCCAGAAAGCTGAAGTTTCCGTTTTTGATGTGATATCCGGGATCAAGACGTTAGCCCTTAATTAATCGAGCCTGTCCAGAACGTGCCCGGCGCCATCGTCGCGCTGTCTCCGACAAGGTCACGTCCGCCAAGCTTTCCAAGAAGGCTGTAGAGAGATTCTGCGGAGCTTACTTCCGCCTTGCCGAAGGCTCCGGGAATTCCGGCACGGTATCCATCACGCAGGGCAATCAGGGTTTCCTCATCACCGGGCCTGATCAGACTTCTAAGTCGAACCCATTCTTCGTCAGAGGTGTCCAGAACCTTGTTTGCTGCCATGGATGCCTTAAGAAAGCCGTCGATTGTGGCGCGGTTTTTCATCGCCCAGTCTTCGCGAAAGACCCAGCCGATGATTGGCACTTCCGTTTCAACGCCGAGTTCGCGCAGCACGTCGTCAATGGCGATCACCTGTTTCAGCCCCTTGGCCTTGAGGCGGGCCTGATAGTGCCAGAATGTTAGCACTGCCGGGAATTCGTTCTTTTCAATCAATTTGTTGAGCAGGGGCGGAGCGCCATAGATGGGCTCGGCGATATCGGCAAGATCTTCGCCTCTGGTATTGAGGCTGTAGGCGCGCAGCAAAAGCCAGCTCTTGTCCACCGGACCGCCGGCAATGCCGATCTCCTTGCCCGTCAGGTCTTCAATGCCTTTAATGCCCGAATCGTCTCGCACCATCAGGCCACCGGCGATAATGGAATAAGGGGCGAAAACATAATTGCGCCCGCTCGACCTTTGCCGTGAAACCCAAAACCAGTCGGTGACGATTACATCCACCGCGTCGCCCTGAAGGGCCACGGCGGCGGCATTCTTGCTGGCCAGGGGAACGATTTCGAGATCGACGCCTTCCTTCTCCGCCAGCTTCAGATGCTTGATGACGTTGAGTTCCCAGTTGACGGTGCCGAATTTCAAGGCGCCAACTCTGATTTTTGGCAAATCTGCTGCCAAAACGGCCTCACCGAAGCTAAGGAAAAACACCGCCACCAGGGCCGGCAGGATGAAAACAGCCTGCCTCAATTTAGACCTGTGTGAAGCTGAAAAAGAAAAAAACACTTAGGCTAGCCTCCTGTTGAATATGACGTAAAACCTCTTTAAATGCGTTCCACAGGATCAATTCCCTGTTTCTGTGGGGCAAGGCCCTGTGAAAATTGCTCAGGGCCGATAAACCGCGCCAGCGGTAAAATGTCCTGGTCCGGCACCATATATTTATAGTCCAATTGTCTGGAACATCCCGTTAAGGAGTTGGCAACCATAATTCGAAGCGGTATGTTTGAGCGAAAGCAATCAATACTAAAGGTTTCAGGCACTTATCGGCTCATCTTGGCCTGATTTCAATGAACCGGGGATGAACCGGGGCCGGGTGTCTATTTTCTGCAACCGGTTGTGTAAGGGGGATAAGTTCGTCGTATGTCTTTGACGACTTTCATAGGGGTTTTACTCGGGTTCGGCCTGTTTGCCGGTGCGGTTATGTTGAGCACCGACAATTACTGGATATTCCTGAACTTTCCCAGTCTGGTCATGGTAACCGGTGGCGTTTTTTCCTCCACCTTGATTAGTTTCGAAATTCGCTATGTATGGCTGGCGATCAAGAATATCGGGTTTATCCTGATCACCCCCAAGGTTGGCCGCTATCTCCTTAATTTTGAGGTTGGCCGGATGATCCGCTGGGGCTATCTGATGCAAAGTAAGGGGATCCCGGCCCTTGAAACCGAAACGAAAAAAGCGAAAAAACAGGATCCCTTCATTAATTTTGCCATTGAGTTGCTGATCACCGGTTATCCCGGTGATAACTTGCGCGCCGTCCTCGAAAATACGGTGGAAACCACTTTCGGGCGCAATATGGTGCAGGTGAACGTTCTCAAATTCATGGCCAGCGCCGCCCCGGCCTTCGGCATGATAGGCACCCTGGTCGGGCTCATGGTCATGCTCGACACTATGGGCGGTGATCCGACAAAGCTCGGCCCTGGTCTGGCTGTCGCCCTGTGCACCACCCTTTACGGAGTT
>JABJES010000011.1 GCA_018663165.1 Rhodospirillaceae bacterium | reverse complement strand
CCCCGTCCGCCATCGAATCCACCGCCCGGCGGAACGACGACACCACCTCGGCAATGTAGGCCTTGCCGCGCTGACGGCCTTCGATTTTGAGTCCGGTTACCCCCGCCGCTGCCAACTCGGGAAGAATGGATGAGGCGTTCAGGCTGACTGGATCCTCAAACAGATATGAGGTCTTGCCATTTGCGACAAAGCGACCCTTGCATAGGGTTGGATAGCCCGCCGGCTCTCCCGGGTCGAAAGCATTGATCGTAAAGTCGCCCAGCTTCGAGATCATACGCCCCGCCTCATCTTCCTCATAACGAACGGAACAAGCTGGCGAGCATACGCCGTTGGTGTTGGGCGATTGGCCCGTAACGTAGGAGGACAGAGAACAACGTCCCTCAGCCATCACACACAGGCCGCCGAATACGAATACCTCCGTTTCAACTGTGATCTCTTTATTAAGCGCAGCGATCTCATCAATAGTGAGAACACGCGGCAACACCACGCGTTTAACGTCAAATGCATTCTGGTAAAAATGGATGGATTCGGGGTTTGATGCCGAAGCTTGCACCGACAGGTGACGGCGGAGACCGGGATGTTTCCGAGTCGCATAATCAAGCAACCCGATATCGGCCAGGATCACTGCATCGACACCAAAACTCGCGCCATCGTCCACCGCCTGCCGCCAGGGAGCAGCGTTACCTGCCGCAGGGAAGGTGTTGATGGCGAGAAAAATCCGACAACCTTTGCCATGGGCATAGGCAATACCTTCCTCCAGTTCGGGGCGGCTGAAATTAAGACCGGGAAAGTTGCGGGCGTTGGTGGCGTCACGAAAGCCAAGATAAACGGCATCTGCGCCGCTATCGACAGCCGCCCTCAACGCCGCTGGAGTGCCGGCCGGGCAAACCAGTTCGAGAGCGTTCATGCCTCGTGACCTTTTGACTGGGACGCCCGTGCCGCCGCCTTAAGCAATTCCAGGTCTTCGTTGAGCCGTCCATACACCAAGCGACCAAGGTTAAGGGCTATACGCGCCGGTGGCGCCAGTGGCCCAAGGGAGGCGAGGATGTCGTGGCGCAAATCAATGTCGGCGTCATCAACTGCATTGCGCAATGCCACAACGGCCTCTGTATCACCTTCGATCGACAAGACGCGCGAGAAGAACAGTGCGTCGCCGTCCACACGGCCTTCCAACAGATCAATCAAGGCCAATAGCGGCCCGCGAATTACCGCCACCGCTCGGCCATCACTGTCGCGGGTCGCGGTCAGACGGGGATGGCTCGGATCGGCATCGAGCACAAAGAACAGAGGAAGATCAACTGGATCAATCAGAAATACCGGCTTTTTTAGACACGAAAGACGCTCAAAAAGTCCGGGGTGACGGCGATTAAGGACCGCCAATATGGCATCAAGAAGCGGCTGCAATAGCCGAGGCGATAACGGTCTGGCCAAAAGACCGGCCAACAGGACCGGTGACAATGGGGGTGCCTTTCCCTGCGAAGAAAACACTGTGTGGTTCCTTTGTTTTTCCAATCAATCAGGGATCAATCACACAGCCAGCGAAAAACAACATTGCCTTACGTCAAAAAACCTCGAAATAACGGGCATTCCCGGGAAACCGCTTGATAAGCGCGAGCAGACGTGGCGGACGGGCACTCCTACAGCAACACCAATTCTTTGGCCCGCTGGGGGGGTTAGTCCTTCTTATGCAGGCGGTCGAATTCCTCGCCCTCAAAAGCGATGAAACCGTCGATCATGTTGCGATAGACGGTCTCTGCGATATCAGGCGCCAGACCGTGTTCCTCAGCCAGCTTACGCACCCGGACGATGATGGCCTCGATTCGCGGCCGGTCGATTATTTCCTCGCGCCGGGATTTCAAGCGCGCCGCCTCGCGGACAAACCCACTGCGCTCACCGATCAGCTCCAGGATTTGTTTGTCCAGCCGGTCGATATTGTCCCGGACTTCCTGAAGATCGTGGCAGCGTGTCATCACATCTAACCTTTCTTAAATTATCCAAGGCGGGGAACCGCCGGTCAGTAAGCATTCTCGGTAAACAGTGGATCGACAGAGCCCTTCCAGCGTGTCTCATAGGCTTCCAGCCATTCCTCGGCCATTGTGCGCCCCGAATTGGCGGTTTCCAGCAAGGGGACGAGAAAATGGCTCTCGTCCCGGCCTTGGGCATCGAAACAGGCCCGCGCCTTTAACCCTTCACCGGCTATTTCCAGCACATCAAGCACCAGCTCATCCATATTCCGTTGGCCGATCAGGGTCTTGAAGCCGAGACGGGGAACCTCTGCCCGCAGCCGGACATGATCGGACGGCGTCCAATCCTTGACCAGATCCCAGGCCGCCTCAAGGGCGGCGCCATCATACAACAAACCAACCCAGAATGCGGAAAGGGCACAGAGCCGCCCCCAGGGACCGCCGTCGGCACCGCGCATCTCAAGAAAACGTTTCAGGCGCACCTCAGGGAAAACAGTGGTCATATGGTCTTCCCAGTCCTTCATCGTCGGCACCTCACCGGGCAGAGCGGGAAGACGGCCTTCGAGAAAGTCCCGGAAGGACTGGCCGCTGGCATCGATATAGCGGCCATCGCGATAGACGAAATACATCGGCACATCGAGCAGGTAATCGACATAACGCTCGAAGCCAAATCCTTCCTCAAAAACGAAAGGCAGGATACCGCAGCGGTCGGGATCGGT
>JABJES010000171.1 GCA_018663165.1 Rhodospirillaceae bacterium | reverse complement strand
GGGAAAGACACACATAAGCCAGGTAAGAGATATCTTCAAGGCACAAAGCGGCAATTAGGCCCTCAATGGCGCAAAAAAGTGGCGTGTAGGCCCCCTTCCTGCTAGGTAAGGGCCTGCAAGAAATCTTGCAAATGGATAAGGAGTGAAGGCTATGCGCACGGGCAGTGTGGAACGCACGACGAAAGAGACCGCGATTGCTGTTGAGATCAATCTCGACGGTACGGGGGTGTCTGAGATCACCACCGGTATCGGGTTTCTCGATCACATGCTCGAACAGCTCTCCCGGCACAGCCTGATCGATATCAAGGTGGAGGCCAAGGGCGACCTGCACATTGATTTTCATCACACGACAGAGGATAGCGGTATCGCACTTGGTGAAGCCTTTTCAAAGGCCCTGGGCGACCGTAAGGGAATTCGGCGTTTTGGCTCGGCCCTCTCGCCGATGGATGAAACCCTCTCGCGGGTGTCGCTGGATTGTTCGAACCGGCCCCATCTGGTGTGGCGAGTGGTTTTCCCGACGCCCAAGGTCGGCGAGATGGATACCGAACTATTTAAGGAATGGTTTGCCGCTTTTGCTCAAAGCGCGGGGCTGACGCTCCATGTGGAAAATTTTTACGGCGAGAACAGCCATCACATTGTTGAGTCCTGTTTCAAGGGGCTGGCTCGCGCCTTGCGTGAGGCGATCGAAATCGATCCCCGGCGCTCGGCTGACATACCGTCGACCAAGGGTGTATTAGGCGGCTCTCTATAGGCGTCGGGAACACAAACGAATGACTAAAATCCATGTCTATACGGTCTATGGAAAAGGCGACGAACATGCGCCCGTTGCAGAAGGCTTTGTCTGGGTGGCGGCTATTTTCGGCCCGGCCTGGGCGTTGTGGCATGGCCTGTGGCGTCACGCCCTGATGCTGGCTGTGGGATGGGGTTTGCTCATGGTTCTTTTTGCCGGACTGGAAGTGGCGGATAATGTTCAAAACCTCGTTGCTCTCGCCTATATGGTGCTGATCGGGTTTCAGGCCCATGACTGGCAGCGTGGGGAGCTGGTGCGCCAGGGCTATGTCTTTCTCGGTGTTGTTGCGGCTCCGGATCGGGAGCTGGCGCTGTTGCGTTTTATGGAAGAGGCGAGGAGCGAAGCGACCGGGAAATCTTTAGAGAATCAAGAGGCTTGATTTTTGATCAACGTCGTCATTATCGATTACGGTTCGGGCAATCTGCGTTCGGCGGCCAAAGCATTTGAGCGGGCGCTAAGCGATATTTCGCCGAGCGCAAAGGTCACAGTTTCCAGTGAGGCGGCGGCACTTACCAAAGCCAGTCACATTGTTCTGCCCGGGGTCGGGGCCTTTGGCGATTGCCGCGCCGGACTCGATGCTGTGCCGGATATGGTCGGCGCGCTGGAACGGCAAGTGGTCGAAGGGGGCAAGCCTTTCCTCGGTATTTGTGTCGGCATGCAATTGATGGCCGGGCGCGGGATTGAACATGGCACTCATGCCGGGCTTGGATGGATCGGTGGCGAGGTGGTTCCGCTGGCTCCCAACGATCCGGCATTGAAGATTCCCCATATGGGATGGAACGAGTTGAGTTTTTGCCGCGACCATCCGGCAACGAAAAACCTGGGTAATGGGGAGCATGTTTATTTCGTTCACGGTTATCACATGGAATGCACTAATCAGGCCGACGTTCTGGCGACCACTGATTACGGTGGGCCGGTGACGGCGATGGTGGCCAGAGACAATATGATCGGCACTCAGTTTCACCCGGAGAAAAGCCAGGAAGCCGGGCTTGAATTTATCAACGGGTTTTTAAGATGGAGACCTTAACATGATCCTGTTTCCGGCCATTGATTTGAAAGACGGGGCCTGTGTGCGCTTGCTCAAGGGCGAGATGGATCAGGCAACAGTGTTCAACGATGATCCCGCTGCCCAGGCCCGCGCTTTCTCGCAAGCGGGGTGTGAATGGCTGCATGTGGTCGATCTCAACGGCGCCTTTGAGGGGAAGCCTGTTAATGGGGCGGCGGTTGAGTCGATCCGCGCCGCCGTTGACATGAAGATACAGCTCGGTGGCGGTATCCGCGAGATGGCGACCATCGAGCGATGGATAAAGGCGGGCGTTGACCGGGTGATCCTCGGTACTGTGGCACTGCGCGATCCAGAGCTGGTGCGCGCCGCATGTAAGAAATATCCCGGACAAATCGCTGTCGGCATAGATGCACGGGGCGGCACAAGAGGCGAGGAGCAGCTTGGCTGCGACCGGGACAGACTTGAACAATATGTTGCGGTTGAAGGC
>JABJES010000012.1 GCA_018663165.1 Rhodospirillaceae bacterium | reverse complement strand
TTCATCAGCGACGACCACGACTGGCCGCAAATCACCAAGCACCGGGGGGCACAGAGCCGCAAAGGAGACTATTTCGGTCCATTTGCGACAGTCGGCGCCGTCAACGAGACCCTGACCACTCTGGAGCGGGCCTTCCTGCTGCGATCCTGCTCAGACAATGTTTTTACCAACCGCCAGCGCCCTTGCCTGCTCTACCAGATCAAGCGCTGTTCAGCACCTTGCGTCGAGCGAATCACGACAACAGATTACGCCGCCCTCGTCAGAGGAGCGAAAGACTTCCTGTCGGGACGCTCCCAAGACACCCAGAAACAACTTGTCACCCAAATGGAAGCCGCCAGCGCCGACCGGAAATACGAACTGGCGGCCCTTTACCGCGACCGTATCGAGGCCCTGGCCCAGGTCCAGTCCCGTCAGGATATCAATCTGAGCGATATCGGCGATGCCGATGTGATCGCCCTTCATCAGGAGGGGGGCCAGAGCTGTATCCAGGTGTTCTTTTTCCGCAGTGGCCATAATTACGGAAACCGCGCCTATTATCCCCGCCATGACAGCGAGGCGGCGGCTGAAGAGGTCTTAAAGGCCTTTCTCGGACAATTCTATGATTCCCGCCCGGCACCAAGAACGGTGCTTCTCACCCACGCCGTCGAGGAACACGGCCTGATCGAGGACGCGCTCTCCTTGAGAGCCGACCACCGGGTAACCCTCAGCCAGCCCAAACGGGGCTCTAAGCGCAAAATAATCGACCATGCCCAGATTAACGCGCGAAACGCTCTGGCCCGCAAATTGTCCGAAAATGCCTCCCAGCGGCGGCTTCTCGAAGGGTTGGCCGAAACCCTCGGCCTTGAGGCCCCGCCCGAGCGGATCGAGGTTTACGACAACAGCCATATCCGTGGCACGATGGCGGTTGGCGGCATGATCGTCGCCGGGCCGGAAGGCTTTCTCAAGAATGCCTATCGTCGATTCAATATTCGCAACGTCAGCGGACCCGACACCCCCGAGGGGCCAGAGACGATCGTTCCAGGCGACGATTACGGCATGATGCGCGAAGTTCTAACCCGCCGATTCACCCGCGCCCTGAAAGACGACCCCGACCGTCAAGGCGGCACATGGCCCGATCTAGTACTGATCGATGGCGGTGCTGGCCACCTGTCGGCCGCACAAACGGTTCTCGCCGATCTCGGGATTGAGGGACTGCCCACCCTGGCAATCGCCAAGGGGCCAGAGCGCAATGCCGGGCGCGAACGCTTTTTCATGACCGGCACCCCCCCCTTCTCCTTGGAAAAGCGCGATCCGGTTCTTTATTTCCTTCAACGGCTGCGCGACGAAGCCCACCGCTATGCCATCGGCAGCCATCGTAGCAAGCGTTCATCAGCCATCAGCCGTTCCGTGCTCGATGAAATCCCCGGCATCGGGAGCGCCCGCAAACGGGCATTGCTTCTCCATTTCGGCTCGGCTCGAAATGTCTCCCGGGCCGGTCTTGCCGATCTTGAGAAGGTTCCCGGCATCAGCCACGCAATGGCCAAAAAAATCTATGGCCACTTCCATGACAATGGATAATAGATAATCCCGTTCAAAAGTTTCCGTATGGGAAAGATATGTTCTAGTATGAAAAATTCCCTGGCTGCCGCTGGCACTTTATGATCACCAACCTGCCAAATCTCCTGACTCTTTCACGAATCGCCATCATCCCTCTGGTGGTCGGGCTTTTCTATTTCGATAGCGTGGTTACACGCTGGGTCATGCTGGGGCTTTTTGCCACGGCCGGGATCACCGATTTTTTTGACGGCTATCTGGCCCGCACAAGGGGAGAATTTTCACGGCTGGGTCGCTTTCTTGATCCGGTGGCCGACAAGCTGCTGGTCGGTGCCCTCATCTTCATGCTCGCCGCCTTCGACCGCATTTCAGGCCTGATGATCCTGCCCGCCCTGATCATTCTGATTCGCGAAATTATGGTTTCGGGCCTGCGCGAATTCCTCGCCGAGCTTCGGGTCAGCGTGCCGGTATCCCGTCTGGCCAAGTGGAAAACAACGATCCAGATGCTGGCTATCGGCTTTCTGATCGTCGGCGACGCCGCCCCCGACTTTATCCCCGCCGTTCTCATCGGCGATATCGGAATCTGGCTTGCCGCTGCCCTGACTCTGTTCACTGGCTATGATTACTTCCAAGCTGGCATCAAACATATAATCAAGGAAGAAACCCCTCCCTTAGAGGAGGAGGCTTCCCCTAAACCCGAGGAATCCAGCCAGTGAATTGGCTCGATCCCTCTTGAATTTCGCACCCTGAAGCATTTCCTGATGAATCAACCCCGCTATCCGAGGAGACTGTCTCCGTTATGAAGGTATTCGGTATGGCTGGCTGGAGCGGCAGCGGTAAAACGACCCTGCTAACCCGGCTTTTGCCGGAATTGATCGGTCGCGGCTATAGAGTCTCGACGATCAAGCATACCCATCACAATGTTGAGGTGGATAAGCCCGGCAAGGACAGTTACGCCCACCGCAAAGCTGGGGCGACCGAAGTTATGGTGGGCTCGCCACAG
>JABJES010000014.1 GCA_018663165.1 Rhodospirillaceae bacterium | reverse complement strand
TGAGCATCAGCGCTTGGGGTGGGGGAATTCGTGCTATTATTCATGATGGTTGAATTATCGTCTCTCCGACGACCAAATGACATATTAATTTATATCCCATAAGGATAGGGGGCAGAGGGCGCAGGATGTTTCAACTGACCTTCATGGGTGCTGTCGGCACGGTAACCGGTTCGAAATACCTGGTTGAGGCGGCAGGCCGCCGGGTGCTCGTCGATTGCGGCCTTTATCAGGGTTATAAACAGCTTCGTTTAAGAAACTGGGAACGCCCACCCGTTGACCCGGCATCGCTTGATGCTGTTATTTTAACCCATGCCCATATTGATCGTTCCGGCTATCTGCCGCTGCTCGTCCGCAATGGATTTTCCGGCCCGGTTCTGGCCACCTCGGCGACGGCTGATCTGTGCGGGTTGTTGCTGCCCGATAGCGGCTATCTGCTCGAAAAGGATGCCGATTTTGCCAACCGCCATGGCTTTTCCAAGCATCATCCGGCCCTGCCGCTTTACACCCAGGCCGAGGCAAATTATGCCCTCGACTTTTTCAAGCCTCAGCCATTCCATAAGTTGCATGATTTAGGCAATGGGCTGAAATTACAGTTTCTGCCTGCAGGTCATATTCCAGGTGCGGCCATGGTCCGGCTGACACTCGGTAAAACATCACTCCATTTTACCGGTGATTTGGGGCGTCCCGGTGATCCACTGATGGTGGCGCCTGAAAGCGTTTCGAGTGCGGATTATCTGGTTGTCGAATCGACCTATGGGAATCGCATTCACGACCCGGTTGATCCAGTCGACATGATCGCTGACATCGTGAACCGCACATTGCACCGGGGTGGCGTTGTCGTTATTCCTTCTTTTGCCGTCGGTCGGGCGCAATCGCTGCTTTATTACCTTTACACACTGATGCAATCTGGACAGATTCCGAAAATCCCTGTTTTCCTCGACAGTCCGATGTCGATCAAGGCGAGTGAACTTTTCTGCAAGCATCATGGGGAAGCCAGACTTTCAGAAGCCGAATGCCGGCATCTTTGTGATGTTGCCCGTTATGTGGAATCTGTTGAGGAATCTAAAAGCCTTTTGTCCATGTCGATGCCGAGAATTATAATTTCCGCCAGCGGTATGGCGACGGGGGGGCGCATTCTCCATCATCTTAAGGCTTTTGCCGGGGACCGGAAAAACACCATTCTTTTTGCCGGGTTTCAGGCCTCTGGAACCCGAGGCGCTCGTATTGTGGGTGGCGAGAAAGAGATCAAGATCCACGGGGCATATATTCCCGTTCTTGCCGAGGTTCATAATCTTGAGATGCTGTCCGCCCATGCCGATTGTGTCGAGATCATGGACTGGCTCAATGGGTTTAAAAAACCGCCGCGGCGAACCTTTATCACCCATGGGGAGCCCGCCGCCGCCGATGGGTTGCGTCGTTGCATCGAAGAGGATTTAGGCTGGTCTTGCCGCGTTCCTTCTCTGGGGGAAAAAGCCACTCTGGAATAGGGCCGCACTAAGAAGGATAGCCTTGCCTGCCCCAAGTGACATAAAATGAGCCATGGTCAAATTCAGTTTCAATCTCTTCAGTAAAAAGAAGTCGGGGAAAGACTTGCCTCCCGAAGACGGGGAAGAGGATTTCCCGGAAGAGGAATTCGTCGATGATGAAGAAAATTCCGATTTTGATGATCGGCGCGATCCTGATAGTAACGACCGTCGCAAGAAGGGGGGTAAGAAAAAGCCACCGTTCTGGATGTCGCAAAACGGCATCCTTCTGATCGTTACAGCGACCTTTCTCATCGGCACCACACTCGGCATCGTTGTTGGAAAACTCAACAAGCCGCCGCCTCGCGAAGAGGTCTATCTGCTTCCCTCTCAATCCGAGGCGATCGACGCCCCATCGCGTCGGGCGGTGCCACAGCCTGCCTTACCTAAAATCCGCTCCAATCCAACGCCCGGCCAGATCCTTGAGAAAATGGAAAAGGATGGTTTCACGTTGAGCGAGCCGGATGGTGAGCCGCCGGTTTTTTCGACCGAATACGGTGAGGTCATTCTTCCCGAGCCGGCGATGAAGGCCGCTGTCGGCGATCCTCAACCTATCGGCGAAAAAGAAACAGCGGAAGGCGACGGTGAGCTTCGTGCGGCGCTGGGTAAGCCCAACAAGCTGGCCTGGATTCGCAATGCAGTGCCAGCGCCGAAAACCGGCAAACGACCGATGATTACCATCGTCGTTGACGATCTCGGCCTGAGCCTGGCGCGTTCAGAGCGTGTGTTTGCACTCAAGCCGCCGTTGACACTTGCCTTCCTGCCCTATGCCGGGAAACTTGCCCAGCAAAGCCGACAGGCTCTTGAAGATGGCCACGAACTGCTTCTTCATCTGCCTATGGAGCCTGAAAACGGCGATTTTGACCCCGGCCCCAGGGCCCTGATGATTGATTCAGATCGCAAAAAAACGCTCAACGACCTGCAATGGAATTTGGGGCGTTTTTCCGGCTATGTGGGCATCAATAACCATATGGGCAGCCGCTTTACCGCTGATCGCAAGGCTATGAAAACGGTCATGGGTGAGGTCAGGAAACGCGGATTGTTGTATCTCGATTCTCTGACGACGAATGCCTCTGTCGGACCCGGCCTGGCCCGCGAGATGGAGGTGCCTTATGCGGTGCGCCACGTCTTTCTCGATAACGTCATCTCTTACAATGCGATCCGCGACCGCCTCAAGGATCTCGAAAAAGTGGCACGGGAACAGGGCTTTGCCATCGGCATCTGCCACCCTCATGACGCCACCATTCAGGCGCTCTCAAGCTGGCTCAAGACTCTCGACCAAAAGGGGCTGGTGCTGGTGCCTTTAAGCTCGATCGTGCTGAGGCGGATGGAAATCCGGGGCGTTATGACCGAGGCGAAGGTAAAGGGCTGACGGGTGGGTCGACGCTCTTTCTGTTCGGCATAGATTCAATAGTTTCTAATTGTGACGACCGTCACTTTCCGCTTGCCTTGAATGGAAATATAAAATTTAAGCTAAATATATTATTTAGGCATTTGGGTCGGTTCATTAAGTTTTTATCCATCCGGGGGGATTACGATCATTCCGGGTTGGATTTTAATTGAGGTGGGAAGAAATGAAGCAGGTGGTTGATCTCCACTGGGCCTTTTGGCTTGTGTTGCCGGTGGTCTTTTTCGGTATGCTCTGGGGCTTTGCGGCCCTTGATCCTGAGGGCTATCGGGCTTTTTTTGAGGGTAAATCCGCCACATTCGAGTTACTTGTCGCCCTTATTCCAATCATCTCCGCCGGTCTCGCCTTTGGGATGCTGCGCTTTCCCGTTGTCTATACCGACAAACGGCTGGTTGCCTGGCTCTTGCTGCTTTTGATTATACCTCTTCTCCTGGCGGCTGAAGATCTCGGCTGGGGGCGCGATATCCTCGATATCGGATTTCCAGACTGGTGGCCCGGCGCTGCGGACGAAGGGACGATCATTGTTGTGCCACAAACGGCTGCGGGGCTTGATAAAGAAGCTGTGCGCGCCTTATTACAGGCGGCCGCGGTTGGTATTGGCTTTTTGTTTCCAATTTTGTCCTGGATTTTGCCGCCAAGCACCGGACAGGTCACCTTTTTCCGCCTGATCTGGCCGACCTTTGTCTGTATTCCGGTTTTGCTGTGTTCGGTGTTGAGCCGTCTGCCTCGGGAGGTCGCCGAAGCTAAACTCAATATCCCCGAGATTGAGCAAATCAGCCACTCGGAAGTGGGTGAAATGTTCATCTATTTCTTTCTGCTCTATTATTGCGCCTCCCTGTTCTGGCGGCTCAAACAGATCCAGCAAGGCTAGGGACGTTTATTCCCGCCAGTGAGGTGGATAGGTTTCCTTATAACCGGGCAGGGCCTCAAGGCGTGTCATCCACGCTGCAATGCTTGGATAGTGATCCTTGAAGGGAAGAAAGCCCAAATCCAGCTGAACCGCTTCGTCTTTCCCTGCGGCGCGTAACAACACCATGACTCCAGGATAAACCACCAGATCGACGGCAGAAATATTCTCTCCCGCTAGAAAGTGTGAATGGCTGAGAATTTTTTCATAGCCTTTGAGTTCTTCATGGGTGGCCAATGCTGCTTGCTTTATCTCTTCGGCTTTTTCTTTCGGATCACCAAAAAAGATGGGTAGAAAGACAGAGCCCGCAGATTCCATGAAATAGTTCTCGGCCTCGTACACCGCCTGCCAGATGCGGGCTTTGTCGGAGGGCGTTTCGCCAAAAAGCGGCGGTGTGGGATGTTTTTCATCAAGATAAGTCAGTATGGCGAGGGATTCAGCGACCACCGTCTCTCCATCTTTTAACACCGGCACTTTTCCCCTTGGGTTCATTTTTAAATATTCAGGGGATTTGTGTTCTTTTTCGGACGCATTGATTAGCCGGGAGTTGTACGCCACGCCCTTCACCGCCAGAGCCAGCATAACCCGCCACGCATAGGCACTGCCGCTAATCCAGAAAACTTCATAACTCATTGATCTTCTCCCTTGATAAATGTCTGTGGTGGCTAGGCCGTCGCCTTTTCCTGAATCATCTGGACGACGGGGCCATAACCATGTTCGCCGATCATCGCACCGGCACGATTGAAACCTTCAGCAGACCCCTTGATGCCGAAGCCATCGACAAGACGGTTGAGGAAAGCAAACAGAGAGACCACGCAGATTACGTCTTCGACAGCCTGATCCGACCAGCCAGCATTGCGTAGTGTATCAACGTCAGCCTGATCGATCGCAC
>JABJES010000015.1 GCA_018663165.1 Rhodospirillaceae bacterium | reverse complement strand
TTTCAGCATGCCAGTTCGCCCGCGCTGTCGTGCTCTCGATAAACACATTGAATCTTAATTTTTGCGCAGCCTCGATTTCCCAATGTTCATTGGCGACCTTGATCTCGTATCCATTGATCATCTCCCCGAGCGTGCCCGACATCTGTTGCCTCTTTTGCAGGTTACGTGAAGTTATATTTGTAAAAAATGCGGGGGGCAAATTTGTTGCAGGGCAATGAACTTTTTATGACCATATGTCTTGTTTTTCTCGCGCTGCCCTCTGGCTTCTGCGGTCTCAGATGGTGTTTTGGTGAGTTACAAATCCGATAATTGATCTAGGTCATATCCCCGCTGTCTGCTCTGGTATTAAATCCCTTTCCAGTTAACATCTCGCATTATCATCCGTTAGCCAAGTGGGGAAAATTATGTTGTTATCAGGCACTCCTAAGACAAAATTCTATCATTATGGCCTCAAAGCGGGGCTGCCGTTTTCTCTCCTGGAGGGGGTGGCTGACACGCTGGATGCGCTTGACCGTCCGACTGATTATTACCGCCGCCGGGAAATGGCTAAAACCGTTACCCGTGATTCGGTCTGGAAAGGGTATCTTACCCGCGAAATGGGGCTCACACCCTTCTCCCGTGGTGATATCCCCGGTCTGGAGGACATTCATCTTCTGGCCCAGAAAGTTTATCGTGAGCGCAAGGATGAGATTATCAGGAGCTCTCGCGGGTTCTCAGAGTACAACCCCTTTTATTTTATCCTCCACAACGAGGATATTCACGCCTATCCGGAATTTGTCGAGGCCGCCATTTCGCCGGCTCTTATCGAGATTATTTCCGACTATCTGGGTACGGTTCCCAGGCTTCAGCACATTAATATGTGGATGGCGCGCCCCAGTGATAGCACCTATGGCAGCCAGTTATTCCATCTCGACAAGCCGGATGTGCATTTTGTCCGGGTCTTCATCAATGTTTTCCCCTGCACGCCCGAGAACGGCCCGACGACGGTGCTGCCAGCAAGCCTCAGTGAGCCCGCCCGTAAGGGATCGGAATATGAAAGGGTCTATTATTCTGAAGATGGCCGGCTGAGTGATAAGGAACTGCTCAAGCATTGCAGTGAAGACGATCTTCTCACCTTACCGCCTGAAGAAGGAGCTGGGGGTATTTGCGATACCTCGACCTGCCTCCATTTTGGCAGTCGCTGTCGCTCCGGGGAGCGCGTAACTCTCGTTTTCAATTATGCGCTGGCGCATAAGATTAATGGTTCGCCGACGCGCGAGTTGCCCCGCCCGGCCAATATGACGCCGGCCCAGGAAATGATGCTGGATGCCTTTTAAATAATCTCTCCTTTTCTTATTGAGTTGGATAAATTTTATGATTACAGACCGGGTTGATGGGATTACCGCCATCCCACCGCTATATCGTACGCCTCTTCCTCCGCCACCGCGAAGCGTCAAAATCGAGTTAACGGCACGTTGTGATTTCAAATGTTTCTTCTGCGCTACGGGGCAAAAACTTCGGGACAAGGCAGATATGGATAGCGCTCTTCTGCGCCGACTTTTGTCCGAATTGCGTGACGTCGGGGTTGAAGAGATCGGCATGTTCTATCTCGGCGAATCCTTTCTTTTCCATGATTTGCCGGAAACGATTGCTTTCGCCAAAGATCTTGGTTTCCCTTATGTCTTTCTGACCACCAACGGTCGCATGGCAACGCCCGAAAGGGTTCAGGCCTGCATGGAGGCAGGGCTCGACAGCCTGAAATTTTCCTTTAATTCCGCCGATAGGGATCAGTGCAAGGAGATTACCCAGGTCGATGCATTCGACACCATCGTCAGCAACATCAAGGAATCGCGGCGGGTCCGCGACCAGATTGAGTCCGAGACGGGGCATCGCTGCGGCATTTATGCCTCGTCAATTCAGTATGATGGCGAACAACTGGAACGTATGTCCGCTGCGGTGGCCGAAATCCGACCTTATGTGGACGAACATTACTGGTTGCCGCTTTATGGTCAGGCAGGGCTGACATCCGGTGCCAAGGGCACCAAGCCAGTTGCCGGGAACATTGGTCGGGTTGGTGCTTTGCGCGACCCCTTACCCTGCTGGGCCGTCTTTACCGAAGGCCATATCACATTTGATGGTCATCTTTCGGCTTGCTGTTTCGATCATGATGGTCGTTTTCACATGGGAGATTTGAAGAACAAGTCCTTTATGGAGGCTTGGCACAGCCAGCCATTTCAGGACTTACGGGCAGCGAATCTCAGCCTCGATGTCCGGGGCACGCCCTGCGAAAAATGCGTAGCTTATTCATAAACCCGGTCAAGCTTTGTATAAGGGTGCCATAATCAGGAGGTGAATATGGGGCGGCGTACGGAAGTTACGGATAAATTCTCTCACTGTCTGGAGAGTTCTCATCTTGAGACACAACCCTACAGATTTTGGCTGCTCAAGGATGTATTTACAGAGGGTGTCTCTCAGGCGATAAAGGACCTTCCCTTTGCGCCGTCCTCAATTGAGGAAACCGAAGGACGCCGCGAGACCCATAATGTCTCCAGAACATTCTTTTCCGAGGAGAATCGCGGCAAATTCGATGTTTGCCGGGATGTGGCCGAGGTGCTGCAAAGCGAAGAGATCGTCAGGAAGCTGGAAAAGACCTGCTGGATAAATCTCAAGGGGAGCTATCTGCGGATTGAATATTGCCAGGACAGCGGGGATTTCTGGCTCGAACCCCATACGGATATCCCTGAAAAACTGTTCACCATGCTGGTTTATTTATCAACCGATCCGGGCGCGGAGGATTGGGGTACAGATGTCTATGACAATGACTTGAAGCTGGTTGCGACCGCCCCTTACAAGTTTAACGATGGACTGATCTTTATCGCCGGGCCGAACACCATGCACGGCTTCCACAAGCGACACATTGATGGTGTGCGCAAGCTGATAATCATCAATTATGTCAGGGATAGCTGGAAAGCTCGGGATCAGCTGGCCTTTCCGGACCAACCAATAGGCTGAACACGGTTTATTTTGGCTGGAATTGATGTAGAACTTCGAAGGTTCTACCCAAGGTGATTAGGGGATATACTCGCCCCTGCCAATATTAATTCCAGAGGTCAAATATAATGGAAACCTTGGAAACAGGTGATTCCTTCAGTGTTATCGAAATTCTTTCCTCCATGAAGAGTGAGGAAAGAAAAGCATTGCTTGGGGAATGTTCCTGGAAAAAATTTTCCGACAAACAGGTTGTTTTCGACAAGGAAAGCAACAATTGCGATGTCATGTTCGTCGTCAAGGGCAAGGTCAACGTGACCGATTATTCCCTGACCGGCAAGGAAGTGTCTTTTGCTGAAATTCAGAGAGGGGATTATTTCGGTGAAATTGCGGCAATTGATGGTGAACCTCGCTCTGCGTCGGTAATCGCTGTCGGGGATTGTGAGCTTGCGGGCCTTAATCCGTCGCGGTTTCGGGAATTGCTCGATCAACACCCTGAAATATCCCGCAATGTGATGAAAAGGCTTAATTCGGTAATCAGGCGCTCAAACGAGCGAGTGATGGACCTTTCGACCCTTAACGCCTGTCAGAGAATATGCTCGGAAATTCTCAAGATGGCCAAGCCGGACACTGCGGTGTCCAGCGCCTGGTCAATTTATCCCCTGCCCACTCAGGCCAATATTGCCAGCCGGGTTTCCGTCAGCCGGGAAACCGTTGCCCGGGTATTTAAGGATCTTATCAACGGCGGGGTCATCAGCAAGAAAGGTCGTTCGGTTTTTATTCCAGACAAGGGTAAGCTTGAACTTCTGATTAAACGGCTGGAGAACTGATTTTTATATTGGTTTGTCTCAAGTCGATGTAATTCCAGGCAAGTCTAAAATTCACCAGGTGAGGTGACCCGTGGCATCAGGGCGGGGTTCCAACGTGAACGGGCATTCCATTCCGCCAGAATTTCCGTAACAACTCCGTTGAGGCAATTTTCTCGGGCATAGTGAATGGCACCGTCAACCTCGACGGCTTGGATGAGGCTTTGGGTAAAATAACGACGCTCAGTGATTAAGGTATGCATAGCCGGCCCCTAAAATAAGGCGTTTGCTCCCATCACCGCTCTCCCACTTGTGCCCGAAGGCGAGATAAACCCTAGCGTAAAATAATTTCAATCCGGTTAATTAACGGCGTTTAATTTTGTTGAACGATATAAAATGTTTCAGGGATTGATTGAGGCATAGGTGAGATATGACCATGAGAAACTTTGATGCCTGTAATCTAGCCAGGCGAGGGACTGAATAAGGTGAGCAATTTAAGGTCGGCAACTCCGGCATCGGCATTGGCTGCCTGGCTGCCCGATAGATTCCTTTTTTTGGTTATGATGGGTGGGCTTTTTCTCCGGCTGCTGGTGCTTGTTTTATATCCCGATCAAATGTTTCCAGATGCAGAGATGTATAGGTTTGGTGGCGAGAGTCTGATCAGCAGCGGGGATATTGGAGATGTCCTTCATATGCCTCTTTACCCTTTGTGGACTTGGGTCTGGGGTGGCGGTATTAGCCTTAAGTTGGCCGATATATTCGTTTCAGTTCTTACCATTGGTATTGTTTTTCACCTGTCTCAAGAGGTATTTCGGAATCTATCTGCGGCTCGCTTTGCGGCAATCGTTACCGCAATTTATCCATTTTTCGTTTTTTTCTCTGTCAGCCGTTTAAGTGAGCCACTCTATATCTTCATATTGACGACAGCCTTTCTCGTTCTCTATCGCAAACAATATTTTTACGGCGCCGTTCTGCTGGTTGTCAGTATTCTGATTAAGCCCAATCTCGATCTTCTTGCACCCATTCTGATCTTTGTTTTCGCCGCTATTGTTCATCGTGAGCCTCTGCCAATCGCGCTCAAGCGGACCTTGATTTACGTGCCTGTCTATCTCGTGCTTATGGCGCCATGGTGGGTACATAATTATGCCAAATACGATACGTTCGTTCGCCTGAACCTTGGCGACGGGCCATCGCTTTATTCGGGGAATAACGAGTTGAGCTGGTCGGGCGGTGGCATCGAGAGGGCGACGACAGAAGGGGCCTCTTATCCAACGGATGTTGATTGGACAGTCTTTGCCGGGGTTGAGGACCCGATTGAAAAAAATATGGCGATGAAGGCGCGGGCGCTGGAGGTTATCCTTGGGGATCCCGGCCGCTTTATGGAATTGGCAGGTGTGAAATTTCTCAGATATTGGCGCCTGTACCCTTTTGCACCAAAGTATCAGGGGGCCTATGCCCTGATCTCCGTTTTTAGTTTCGGCCCCGTTCTTTTGTTGTCTCTGCTCTTTTTGATCCGGGACGGGCGGAAAAATTTAGCGCGTTTGAGTCCGGTTTTTTTTCTGATCGTTTATTCAACTCTCATTCACATGGTATTTACCGCATCCATTCGCTATCGCCTGCCGTTGGAGCCGTTTCTCATCATTATGGCGAGCTGGGAATTTATGGGCCTGCTTTCATTGAAGAAAAACAGATCACGTAAAAAGCAGGGCTAGCTCCAGAGCCAGGAACCGTCATCGAAGAATTCAAGTTCTTTGATGTATTCGCCGTCGATGCCAGTTTCCTCAGGAGAGATTTCCTTGCGTGTCGTTTTTACCAGACCTACGCCAGGGGCGTACCAGGACACATCTTCCACTGCAATATGAATGGTGCCGAATTCATTGCTAATGTAATGTTCGACCTTTCCTTCTCCTCTGATTCGCACACAGTCGGTAAAGGTGCCGGCAGGAACCGAAACGGTATCGTTAGTTGCTTCAATGCGATAGGCCATATCAATCTCTACCGAGACCGGAACCTGTTGAACCCGGAATCGTCTCTCCAACAGAAAGGTTTTTTCCTTTCTGTTCCAGGTCGTTCCTTCCGCGGCTGGATAAGCAAATACATAGGCCAGTGAAGTGGGGGGCGTTGCATTTTTTCCCTGACCGATCAGGCGAAGCCCTTTATCAGTCTCACCATAGAAAAAAAGCTCCCCGTCATGACGCATGCGAATCAGGGCGGGGTCATCTCCGCTATCAACGACGGCAAAATTGGTTATGTAGGACCTGTGATCTTCCAGGTTGATAATATGGCCTAAGATGGTAATGCGGTATCCCCAGACCATATTTTCATTAAAAGGAAAATATGACCTTTCCCCTTCGCCGCAACCGACAAGAAGAAAAGCAACAAGCAGGATGCACCGTGCTGGCTTGATAAGCGGTGCTGTGACTAATTTATGTAGGGTACTTGAAAACATCATTTTTCCGGCAAGCTGGTTTCGGGCAAATTGTAAAATTCAATCTCAAGGGTATTGGGAACGCTTTTGGCTTTTTGAGTCGACGCGCTCGGGAGGCCGGCGCCTTCCGCTTTCTTCTTGCGGCCTATTTGAGTGATTCCCTGTTTTTGTTTTTCCATCGCTCCAGACAACTGTTGGTGGAGTTTTTCAGAATAGGGAATCTGATAGGCTCGTGGGGTGGTCAGGCCGAGAGTTTTATCGAATGGTGTTGCCCAGATATAAATAGCCCCTTCACTGTCCGTGATTTTGTTGGCCTCAATAATCTGCGTCGCGACCAGGCGGAAATTGTCGGGAAGCTTTTGTTCTGTCGGCCAGCCGAGCATATCCAGCGTGGAAAAATAATTGAGGCTGTAAAATAAGGATACCACCACGATCATGACCGCTTTCAGCCCCCAGTGGTAACGGGTCTGGAGACAGAATATCGCCAATAGAAGGGCAATAAGAACGTAACAGCTCACAAGAATGAGTATTATCGCAGACATGTAATCTTCCTTCTCTTGCTTTTCTTAAGCTCAGTTCATTTTGACAAGTTTTTTGGGCAGGGAATTGATTCCCCTTATGCTTCCGTCCGGTGCGATTGTAAATCTTACTGCGGTTTTTTCTTCGCCTACTTTTTCAGTTATGACGGATCCATAGTATATTACTTCCAGTATAGGGTTGACCTTTTCCACCTTTACCGTTGCCTTCACAGGCTCCTTGGTCTTCGTTTCGTAATAGTGGACATTGACCACGTATTCACCGGGCACAAGCCCGCGCAGGGTGACGATTTCCTGATTGAGTGGATTGACGATCGTTTCCCCATTGATGGTTAGCGTGTCTTTCAGCGCCCCTCTGTCATCCCGGTCAAGATGTAGAAGGCCGACTTCCGGGTCGCGGAACCACAGCAGATTGCCTTCGGGGCCTTCGACCCAGATATCGATATCATCCGTATTCCCGTCGGGCCAGCTCAGGGTGATGATATATTCTGCTTTTAAATCAACCTTACCTGTTTTCGTCACCGGATTCATAAACATGATGGTGATGAAAAACAGAAAGGTGAATCCGAGCAGGGCATTAAACAGCAGGTCGGTGAAGGGATCGGTTGTGGATCGTCGTCGTCGATACACGCTCAGTTCCCTTTGCCGGGCTTTTGTGACAAGGCAGACGCTACCTCAACTTCAATGATTTTGACCATTTGGACATGAAGGTTTTCGGTGCCACCATCAAGCAGGCGGAACTGGATTGTGACTAAAATCGAGCCGATAAGTCCTGACAGAGTGGTGAAAAGGGCAACCCGCATGCCGCCACTCATATTGATCAGAACTTCTTGCATCATGCTCGGCTCAAATGAGCTGATGCCGGTCACAGATGACAGCATCATGATGAATCCGATAACCGTTCCAAGGAGTCCCAGTTTGAGCATGACATCGGCCATGAACCAACCGATGTCATGTCTGTTTCTCAATTGGTCGATATAGGCGTCAAAGAGGTGGTTTTCTTTGGCCAGGGCTGGGGGTTCGTTATCCGTGTGGGTTTTTGAGCGCAATAGGTCGCGGATGTAATCCGAGAGCAGACATTTTGGAAGGCTCTTCCCGCTTTTGGTTTTTAGCCCGGATATTTTCTCGTTATATATAAGCTGAAGATTTTCTTCTTGATGCAGGATTTCGTTAATTTCTCTGGTTTCGTTGAGCTCTCTTGAGACCAGAAAAATCTGAACGGCACAGATCGTAGAGGCGACGAAATAAAGGATCGTGATCAGAAAAGAGATGTAGCTGATATCACTGGCATAAAGACTCTTGAGTAGGCCTTGATTCCAGAAAACGGCGGCAACAAACAGAATGACTCCGGTGAAACTCAGCCATTTGAGGAACAAAAGATGATGCTCGGCGGGTTTTTTGGAAAAAGCATTTGATAGAATGCCGGTAACTGTCATCGTTTTTCCTCTTTTTCAGATGCTCTACCGAGGCTCTCATTTTGACCCGGACGACCTATATAATTAATCATTTTATCCAAGGATGCTATGCCTAGTTGACGGGGCGGGCAATCCAGACCCTTGAAGCCTGGGCCAGGTCTTTAAGGCTCGGGCCAGACTCTTTTGCCTGGGATTGGCACCTCTTTTGCATCTGTATAGAAAGAATTTTCTCAGTCTGGATTGGTTTGTAAAGATATGTCCCTAAAAAAACTCAAGGTAAAGAGGGCAATGCCGGTTTTCAGGCCATTTTGCGGAGATTTCGATGCGTAAGATTTTGTTTGTCTTAATGGGCATTATTTTCCTAGCTGGCTGCACAGGAGTGGACGGCAAATCCAAGAAGCCGCCGGAGGGCAGTGCCGGACTGCTTACCGGTGCCCTTATCGGTGGGTTGTTTGGCAATGTTGTCGGGGGTGGAGTTTTGGGCACTCTCGCCACTATCGCTGGAGTTTTCGGCGGCGGTTATATTGGCTATCAGCTTGAACTCAATCTCAATAAGATCGACCGTCAACGCATGCAGGAAACAACCCAGATGTCCCTGGAAAACACCCAGGCGGGGGTGACAAATGTCTGGAATAATCCTGATTCAGGCCATTTTGGAACGGTGACCCCGACTCGGACGTTCCGTGGAATCGGTGGAGAAATCTGCCGTGATTTCAGCCAAACCGTTGAAATTGATGGTGAGCGGTATCAGGCAACCGGCACGGCCTGTCGCGAAAGGGATGGTCTCTGGCTAATGGAAGAAGTTGAGGCCTGAGCTTCAAGCTGAATTAAAGCCAAATCGACAGCTAAAACGACAATTAAAATCCCAGTCAAAGTCTCGGTCTTGGTCTCGGCGGCGAGCCTTGGTTCCGGCCCTGGTCCCAGTCAAAGTCTCGGTCTTGGTCTCGGCCTCGGCGGCGAGCCTTGGTTCCGGCCCTGGTCCCGGCTTGTGGTTCTAGCTTGAATTCGGTTTATTTTTAGCGTCCTCCAAATAATTCTAATCCGCAATGGTTGCGCTTCACGAGTCTTGAGCCTTCGGGTGTTGAGAAATTTGTATTTTATTAAATTTTATAACCTATCTTGCGGTTATTAGGGGTGTGGGACGGGGTCGAAGAAAATAGACATGATAAAAACGGAACAGAAGGCGATCAAAATCCTGATTGTGGAGGACGATTCGCAGACGCGTTTCTTCATGCGGTCGGCCTTGATCCGGGAAGGATTTAAGGAGGCCCAATCCTATGAGGATGCCCGTCAGTCTCTCGATTACCTTTCCCGGAACAAGGTGGACGTCGCCCTTATTGATTGCGACCTGGACAAGCATCTTGGGGGGATTGAACTGGTCAGCAAGATCAGGGACAAAAAAACCAGTTCTGATCCCACATTGCCCATCATCCTGATTGTTCCGGCGAAAGATTCAAAGATCATACAGGCCGGTATTAAGGCCGGTGTTAATGACTTTATTGTCAAGCCGGTTTCTGTGAAATCGCTTGTCAGCCGTGTGATCAAAGCCAGTAAGAACCGTGGAAAGCTGTTGAGGGATACTGTCTCAGCGCCAATTGAACGCAGGGATCATAGCCGCAGAAAAGAAGAGCGCCGTCACGTCTTTCTGAAAGCTCCAAGCTCTCTTGAGAAGCGGGAAGGTGATGATAGGCGCGATTTAGAGCGACGCAACGCTAGAAAGGGCAAAAAGAAGGCTGTTGCTGAAACAAAGTCAGCAACCAAAGCCGAGCCTCAAGCATTGGCTAAAGAGGCTCCCTCCAAGCCTGCTTCTGCTGTCCGTCCACTGCCCCCTCCTTTAAAAGCAAAACCAAATCCAGCGATAGCTCAGGCGAATAAAAATAAAGACGCGGAACTGTCCAAGAATGATCTTCTCGCCGAGAAAGCTGCTGTTTCCAAGCCTGGACTGTCGAGCCCTCCGGCCGGGGAGAGCAAAAAGACGGATAAGGACTTGCCAGAGGATGTTGAGGCTCTGATCGCATCCGAGAATAACAAGGCAACTCTGAAACGCGAGCTTGAGGCAGAGCTTCTGGATGCTTCAAAGGAAGGCAAGATATCCAAGCGCAGGGAGCTGGAAGAGGAGCTTAGCAAAAGCGATGATGAGCCCGCCAAACTGCCAGCCAAACCAGAAGAGGTAAAAATTGATCTGAAACAGGTCGTCAAGGATCATGATATCTGGCTCCTGACATCGGGAAAAGATGGCGCTAAAGCCAATCTCGTGAACGAAAAGCTTTCAGGGGCCGATCTCCACGATGTGGTGCTGACCAACGCAAACATGAAACATGTCGATCTCGGAGACGCTCTCCTTAAGAACGCCAGTTTTGAGTGGGCGGATTTACGTCAGGCCTATCTGTCGGGTGCGGATCTGTCGGGTGCCTGCCTTCATGGGGCCAAGCTGCGCCATGCAGACCTTTCGCTTTCCCGTCTCGAAGAGGCGGATTTTCGCGCTGCCGATCTGGCCGGGGCCAACCTTAAGGGGGCTCACCTGGACGATGCCGATTTTGCGGGGGCAAATCTCTTAGGTGCCAATCTTGAGGCGACGGATATGAAGAAGGCCCAAGGGATCACCCAGGGACAGTTTGATAAGGCTCAGGCAAATGAAGATACGGTTTGCCCTCCGGGAATACGATATGAATCACAAGACAGATAGCCGCACACTAATTTAGCTTGATGGCCGTGGTTGTTGACACGGGCCCAGGCTTACCCACTAAATGCCCCTTCAATCTGGTTTTTCTGGCAATCTGATTTTTCTGGCAAAATTTTGTGAGTGATGACGAGCGGGCCGTATTTTACGCCCATTATCAATCTTTTAAGAACTATCTGACGCCGCAGCTAAAATCAAAGCATCTGCGGCAGTTTGACTATGAGTTCTGGACTCCTTCAGCCTGCACGAAATCGATGTCAGTTCTTGAAATTGGCTGTGGAACGGGCCTCTTTCTCGCCTATCTCCGAGAGAAGGGGGTGAGCGAGTTTCTTGGCATCGACAGGGATTCTGATCTGCGCGGCTATCTTCCGCAAGGGCTGGAAGATCATTTTATAGAAGGTGATATACAGGCCTTTCTTGAGGCCGAGAACGAGGGGCGTCATTTTGATCGGATCGCCCTGTTCGATGTTCTTGAATATTTCACCCCAATCGAGGGATTGGGCCTCCTGACCGGGTTAAAAAAGATTCTTCGCCCCGGAGGACGGGTTGTCATCCGCGTGCCCAATGTTTCATCCCCCTGGGGTCTTCAATATCAGTATGGCGATCTCACTCATCGCACGGCATTTACACCAGAAAGCCTACGTCAACTGGCACAATCCGCAGGGTTCGATTGTCTTGTTTGCCTTCCCCAGCGCCGGGGACATTTCTGGCAGAATTTGTGTGAAGGCGGGCTCCAATGGTTATTGCGGCGAATTTTATCGACTTCACCGGAAATCTGGTCTGCGAATTTCATTGCCGTGATTAAAGTAAAGCAAGGCGCGTCTGTTGACAGGAATTGAATTGAAACAGACGGAGAAAAGCAGGGTGGGGGTCTTCTTTTCCCGTCTTTTTCCTATTGGCATGCGGCGGCGCTGGTGGATGTTCCGTCCCATAGACCTGATTGTTGCTCTTTGTCCTTCCCCCTCAAAGCGGCCAAAATCCGGGCTCCTGGTGGTGCGGATGGATGGGCTTGGCGATATGGTCCTGTTTCGTCGGGCGCTCGATCATTACCCGGCTGCATTTAATGTGCCCGTGGAAGAGATCACGATTCTCGGCTGCCGCTCCTGGGCTTCTCTGGCGACGGATATTTTTAAAGGTTTCCGTGTTGTCGCTTTGGATGAGGTGGCTTTTGAGAAGCGTTTCTTCTATCGCCTTAAGTGGGCCCTGTGGGTCAAGCGCCAGGGCTTCAAGACGGCTGTCTGCGACATGTTCTTCAGGAAAACCCTGACCGCCGATGGCTTGGTTCACATGTCGGCCGCAGATGAGCGGATTGTTTGCCGACCCTATATATCCGCCAAAACCGAGGCGGAATTTGCTTATTTTCTGGCCCTTGCCGACCGCGTAATCGATACCGGCTCTCACCCGCTGCATGAAACGATCCGCCATTATAATTTTCTCAATGAAGTGGGGACGGGGGCCCACCTCGCTTATGAACCTCCAAGCCTTCCCTGGCGAGACAGGTTGCCGCCTGATCCGGTGCGGGGAGAGGAGGGTGACGCACCCTACGTGCTGTTTAATTTCGGCAGCAATGAGCCGGGGCGTAAATGGCCTTTCACACGCTTTCTTGATATGACCGACCGGGTGCGGGAGAGGGGATACCGTGTGGTTTTCGCAGGTGGCCCCAGGGAAAGGGAACTGGCGGCGCAGATAGATGCCCGTTTTGGGAGCGATCCCCAGGTCATTAATATGGTTGGTCGCGATACCCTGCCTCAACTTCTTGATATGATCCGCCATGCTTACGCAATCCTGACGACGGAAACTGGCCCCGGCCATTTTGCATGTGTGATGGGGGCTCCCACTCTGATGATCTGTGGCGGCGGACACGATACTACTTTCGTTCCGTTCCCAGATGAGATCAGGCCGGAAACGGCCCATTTCATCAACCATCCGATGGACTGTTATTATTGCCTGTGGCGCTGTCCGTTGCGGCAAAACCCGACAGACAGTTTTCCCTGTGTTTCTAATGTCACACAAGATGCAGTGTGGGTGGAATTTGAAAAGCTGGTCCCAGCCCGCTAGTCAGTTTTTATTAACCTTGCGACGATAGAATTTTGATGTCGGGGCTTTCCATCGAGGATGGTAGAGGCAGAAATGAAAATTTTTATTGTTGATGATGATAACGACATGATCAGGCTGATGAGCGCTCTTCTTGGACAGACCGGTCATGAGGTGTCTTCGCAAGTAGCGGGAAGTTACGCCCTGTCCGAAATCTCCGAGCAAAAGCCGGATTGTATTCTGATTGATCTGATGATGGCCGAAATGGATGGGCTGGATTTCTGCCGCGCCGTCAAGAAGCGCCCCGGACTTTCCAATGCAAAATGCATTTTTGTTTCCGGACGTGAAGATGCAATCTGGAAAGAGCGGGCAATGGAAGCGGGTGCGGTCGGTTACATCACCAAGCCGATTGATGTGGCGGGCTTTAGCGCTGAGGTTGAGCGCCTGGTTGGCGCATAAAGTCGCGAGCTAAATCTTCAGCCCTATTTTGATGTCATCACCCAGACGCCGTTCCAGTCCTTTGGGTCGTCTTTCTTCAGGTGCTGACAGCGTTCAATATAGGTGTCCGAGAGCTTGTCGGCGGGGTTGAGTTTGAGGCATTCCTTAAACGACGTGATCCCTTTGTCCCAATCGCCGTCACGGTAATGTTTGCGGCCCTCATTGAAATAATTGACCGCGTCCATGAGGTTGGGAAAGGTTTCATCGGTGTGATAGTCGAGAACCTCGTAAACACCAACCGGTTCGGTCTTGCCCTTGACCACCACATCATCAATATAGCGGATGCGATAGGTTCCTTTGAGCTTGGCCTTGGTGTGGGCACTGATCAGGAGATGAGCCGAATATTGTTTACAGGCTGATTCAAGGCGCGCAGCGAGATTAACGCCATCGCCGATAATCGTGTAATCCATACGCTTGGGCGAGCCGATATTGCCTGAAACCACGGAATCCGTATTCAGTCCGATGCCGTGGTCAATCGGTTTCTGGCCGCGAGCCACGCGCTCTTTATTCCAGTCCCATAGCTCGGTAATCATGGAAAGCGCGGCGCGCACGGCGCGGTCCTCGTCGTCGTCATGGGGAACCGGAATGCCGAAGGCGGCCATGATGGCGTCGCCGATGAATTTGTCCAGCATGCCGCCTTCACGGGAAATGCAATCGACCATGATGGTGAAGTATTCATTCAATAGTGACACCGTGCCTTGGGCACCAAGTTCCTCGGTAATGGTGGTAAAGCTGCGAATGTCGGAGAACAGCACGGTGGCCGTAGCATCGGCGCCGCCCATGATGTCGCTCTCGCCGCTGGCCAGTAGCTGGTCGGCAAGCCCTGGGTCCATATAGCGGGACATGGTGGATTTCATGCGTTTTTCAGTGCTGATATCCTCGATCATAACCATCGAGCCGAGCTTCTTTTTCTCGGCACTTAGCAGTGGCAGGAAGGTGACGTTGACGGAAAGCTTTTCGTCGCCGAAATTGAGCTCGGCATCCATAAAGATGTCTGATTCCTGACTCTCATCGACCTGTTTTATTTTTTCGAGAATCCAGGAATTGTCACCGCTGAAAAACTCATCTGCCTGTTTGTCGATGACATCAGATTCTGTGACCTGCATGATTCGATAACCAGTGGCGTTACAGGTGACGATCTTGCCGTCTTCATCCAGGGTGATAACAGCGTTCGACATGCTTTCCAGCATGCTCTCGTTATAGTTTTTCATATTCTGAACGTCGTCGAACAGCTTGGCATTTTCGAGCGCGATTGAAACCTGTGCGGTAAAAGCCTTGAGACGCTGTTCGTCTTCGCTGGTAAACGGGCTGCCGCGTTTGTTCAATACCTGGGTAACGCCGATCACCTTGCCCTTTTTATTGACAACGGGCACGCAAAGGATTGAGCGGGTGAAAAAACCGGTTTTCTTGTCGAAGGCG
>JABJES010000016.1 GCA_018663165.1 Rhodospirillaceae bacterium | reverse complement strand
TCCTCCAGTTCCATCTTCAGGGTGAGGAATTTGAGCAGATCTTTCAGCGTCATGATGCCGACCAGTCGGTTTCCTTCGGCCACCATCAGGCGGCTCTTGCCAGTGGTGTTCATCAGTTTTAAGGCGGCAAGGGTGTCGGTGTTGGAATCGATTGTGTTTTCGTTCGTCGGCGAAGCCATGATCTCGCGGACGATCCGTCTTTCCCATTCGGGTCGGGGAACAGCTTTTACATCGCGGGTGGAAACGCACCCTATTAAGTGGTCGCTCTCGACCACTGGAAAAAATTCGTGATGGTGGTGGTAAATATAATCCTCAACCAGTTCTTTGATGGTGATATCCGGTGTCACAGAGACCGGGGTGGTGGTCATGAAATGGCTCACCGGCTCGCCTTCGATATACCGTTTGGTCATCACCTGGAGATAGGAGGCTCCGGCGGCATTTTTCAGGAACAGGCCGATCAGGAGCCACCACAGGCCGCCGATGATATTGCCGCTAAACAGGCTGACGACGCCGAGGATCATCAAAAAGACGGCGAAGAAGGCTCCCAGATTTGCCGCCTTTTTCGTCGCCTGGCGAAGGTCGCCCTTCCACGCCCACAGGGCGGCGCGAAAGGCGCGCCCGCCGTCGAGGGGAAAGGCCGGCACCATGTTGAAAACAGCCAGAATGCCGTTGATCCACGACAGGTAATGTACCACCGCCTGAAAGGAATTTGGCCACTGGGCCAGTTCCGAAAAACGGAAGACAGCGTAGAAAACCAGAGAGAGAAAGGCGCTGGCGATGGGTCCGGCGATGGCCATGCGGAATTCAGCACCCGCACTGGGTGGCTCGCTCTCCATCTCGGCGACGCCGCCGAAGATGAAAAGTGTAATTCCCTTGATCTTAATACCCTCGCGGCGAGCAATCAGGGAATGAGAGAGCTCATGGAAGACGATGGACATGAAAAGCCCGATGGCTCCGGCGACGCCCATCCACCAGTAAAGCGAGGGGGCAAGATCGGGGGCAAGGGCTGGAAAGACGCCGCGCGTCAGCGACCAGGTGATCAGCATCGCCAACAACAACCAGCTTGCGTCTGCCTTTACCTCAAAACCGAGAAGGTCGAACTTGAAGATCGGTTGGCCGAACATGCGGGATACTCCCAGGGTAATCTCATCCCCCAGAGTTCCATATTTCCCCGGCCATATAAACCACTGCTTTGGCGACGATAATTAAAAGCGCCGTTGTGGAGGCTGGATTGGGCTATTTCTTGTGGAAGTTGCTGGGCAGATAGGCGCCGGTGAGAATAGCGTTCTTGAAGTTGGTGTTGTCGATCCGCGCTTTGGAAAGATCAGCGTCCTTGAGGTTGGATTTTACAAACTTTGCGTCGGAAAGATTGGCACCGCGTAAATTTGCGCCGATAAGAATGGCGTCGGTAAGATCGGCTTCGGTCAGGTTCGACGGCCACTGGCGCCCCGTGGGGTTGCCTTTGGCGTCTTTGATATCGGTGGGGCCGAGATTGGCTTTGCGCAGATCGGCCCCGGCGAGAATGGCACCGTGCAGATTAACACCGGCCATATCGGCGCTGCTGAGATCGGCATTACGCAAATCCGAACCGGTAAAATCAACCATCACAAGCATGCATTTCGACAATCGCGCCCCGGTCAGGTCGGTCATCCGGAAGGTGGCACCGGAAAGATCGACGCCGGAAAGGTTGATGTGGCTGAGATCAACCTTGTCGAGAACCGCCCGTTCGCCATCGCTGCCCGACGAATTTATCCAGTCGCGATGGTTTTTCAGGGCTTTTTTCAAATCGGCGGTCAGACTCTCAGGGTCGCGCATCCGCGGATTGTGTTCGATGATGGCTTCATCGAGATTGACATTATCGAGCTTGGCACCGGTCAGTTCGGCATCGCGCAGGATGGTGCCTTTCATAATGGCGTCGGTCAAAGTAGCGCCGACGAGCTTCGCTCCGGCAAGGGTTGCCTCGGTCAAATTGGCCCCGGTGAGGTCTGCACCCATCAGATTTGAATTCGACAAATCGGCCTGGGTCAGGTTGGCATAGCGTAAATTGGCCCCTCGCAGATCGGGTTCGGTGATGATGGCGGTGCTTAGCTTGGCACCAGCAAGGTTGGCACCGATCATGCTGGCGCGGTTGATCTCAAGATCGGTTCCCAGATCATGGCGCAGCATTTTCGGCCCGCCCTTGCTTGATTCAATAAGCGTGCCTTCGCGCATATCGGCAAAGGAGAGGTCAGCGCCCTCAAGATTGGCCCCGCGAAGCTGTGTGCCCCGCATATTGGCCTTGCGCAGGGACGCCCCTTGAAGGTCTGCTTCCTGCATGCTGGCACCGAAAAGATCGGCTTCGTCGAATCTGGTGTTGAGCAGAATGCAACGGGTGAAGACCGTGCCAACAAGCTTGGCCGAGCTGAGATCAAAATTGCTGAGATCGAATCCGGTCAGATTGCGCAGGGTCAGGTCGCCCCGTAACCCATCTCTGCTGGAGCTGTTTACCCAGCGCAAATGTTTTTCAAGTATGGAAAGGACTTCTGCCGGAGTCATTTTTTTCTCAAGGTTTGGTTGTTCTCAAGGTTGGGCTGGTGGTGCGGAGTTCGGATATTCTAACTTTGGGATATGTAATTCATTTCTTCAACTTTGAAAAGTGAGGGTCATAATAATAAAAAATAAATTTTCTAAAGCTTTTCCGTTTAAAGATTTAGCTATTTCTACTCTTTTGTACCCTGTTGAGCCATATCTTGCCGCACTATTCCCCACCAGCCATGGTCCTCCAGAGCTGTTTTTTCATAGGGGCCTTTTGTGATGCTGTTCGCATCGTCAAGTTCGGTGCTATAACAGCGCCATGTACAGCATGTCTTTCATCTATACCGTCCTTACCGTTTCAGCCTTTCTTGCTCTGGTTCCGGCGACGATTCTATGTTTGCGGGAAAGACCGGCCCCCGATACCAGCTTCTGGGCGGTGATCGGGGTGGCCCTTGCCGGGCCTCTGGCTTTGATAGCCTTTCAGCTTTCAGGGCCATGGCACACGGGTTTTTCCTTCACCTTGTGGCTAATCGTCACCGTCGGTCTGGTTCTCTTTGCCCTGGTTTGCCTGGTGACGGCGAATGGCTGGCGTCTATCCGCCCTGTTACTGCCTTATCTCCTTGTGCTGAGCTTTTTTGCCGTGATCTGGGCCCATGCGCCCGAACATCCGATGGCAGGCGGCGCGCCACCGCTCTGGATTGTGCTTCATATCTTCCTCTCGGTGGCGGCTTATGGCTTGCTCACCATTGCTTCTGTCGCCGGTCTTGGGGTTTTTCTCCAGGAACGGGCCTTGAAGTTGAAGCAGCGTCATCACATCAACCAGCTCTTGCCATCGGTGGCTGATAGCGAACATCTGGAATTTGTGCTTTTGGTGGCGACCGAATTACTGCTCGCCCTGGCGATCCTTTCGGGCATGGGAACACTTTATTCCGAGTCTCATCATGTGCTTGCGTTTGACCACAAGACAGTGCTTACGGTTGTCGCCTTTCTTCTCATCGGATTGTTGCTGATCCTGCGCTGGCGTAGTGGGGTGAGGGGGCGGCGTGCGGCGCGGCTTGTCTTGCTTGCCTATCTCCTCCTGACTCTTGCTTATCCTGGGGTTAAATTCGTTACCGACGTCTTAGTTGGCTAGGATTTAACTAAAAACCCCAACGTTAGTGCTTGATTTATCTGTCTGCCCATAGATATTATGCCTAATAACCACTCAATTTATGTTGGTGATTAATTTATGGGCATCCACATCGGCCCCATAGCCTTGGAAAACAACGTCATTTTGGCCCCCATGTCCGGGGTCAGTGACTTGCCGTTTCGCAGGCTGGCCAAGCGATACGGCGCCGGTTTGGTGATCTCCGAGATGATCGCCAGCCAGGCAATGATCCGACACTCTCGCCGCACTCTGAAAATGTCGACCAATTGCGCCGAGGAATTTCCCATGGCGGTGCAGCTTGCCGGTTGTGACCCGCAAGTTATGGCCGAAGCCGCGCGCCTTAACGTTGATCGCGGGGCGGCGATGATCGACATCAATATGGGATGCCCGGTGAAAAAGGTCGTCAATGGCATGGCCGGTTCGGCGCTGATGCGTGACGAGGCCCATGCGGCGCGTATTCTCGAAGCGACGGTTAAGGCGGTGGATGTGCCGGTGACCTTAAAAATGCGTACCGGTTGGGATGATGCCAACCGTAATGCGCCGGAGCTGGCGCGCATCGCCGAATCCTGCGGTATTAAAATGGTGACGGTTCACGGACGCACCCGTAATCAGAAATATAAAGGCCATGCGGATTGGGCTTTCATCCGCCAAGTCAAGAATGCGGTTTCCATTCCGGTTATCGCCAATGGTGACGTGACGACATTTGAAGACGCCCGTGACATCCTCGACCAATCCGGGGCGGACGGGGTGATGATCGGTCGCGGTGCTTATGGCCGTCCCTGGTTCCCCGGTCAGGTCGCCCATTTTCTCAAAACAGGAGAACAACTCCCCGATCCGGCGATTGAACAGCGCCTGGAGGTTATTCTTGGCCATTTCGAAGAGGCGCTGACCCATTACGGTGAGCGGACGGGATTACGCATCATGCGTAAACATCATGCTTGGTACAGTCGCGGTTTGCCGCGCTCGGCCGAGTTTCGCGATGTGGTCAATCGGTTGGAAGATCCGCCAGCAGTTCGCGCTGCGGTCCGGGAATTCTACCTGCCGCTGATCGACAGGGTGGCGGCTTGATGGCGCTTTCCGCGCTTATCGACAATGGGCGGGATCGCAATGGTGGGCCAGGTGACCGGGGCTATGGCCTCGAACACATTCTTAATGCTTTATCCGATGTGGTTCTCATCATTACGCCTGAGGACACCATCGCTTATGTGAATATGGCCGGTGAACAATTCCTTTCAGCCAGCGCCGACTATCTTCAGGGGCAGTCGTTAAAGACCTTCATCTCGGATGACAGCCCGTTTTTTTCGCTCCTGTCCAGTGTTCGGGAACAAGGCGTTAGCCTGTCGGAAAGCGGGATTAATCTCAGCTCTCCCCGTTTTGGTGACAAATTCGTCGGCCTCCATCTGGCTCCGGTGGCAGAATGGGAGGGCATGATTCTGGTCACTCTTTCCGAACGCTCACTGGCCGAAAAAATAGATCAGCATCTGACCCACCGTGATGCGGCGCGTTCCTTGACGTCTATGGCGGCGGTTCTCGCTCATGAAGTTAAAAACCCGCTTTCCGGCATTCGCGGCGCAGCCCAGCTTCTTGAACAAGATGCCGGGACAGATGATAAGGAATTGACCCGTCTCATTTGTGTCGAGGCGGATCGGATTTGCGCTCTTGTTGATCGTATGGGGTTCTTTTCTTCCGATCAGCCGATTTCGATCAAACCGCTGAATGTCCATGAAATTCTCGACCATGTCAGGCGGATCGCCCAAAGTGGATTTGGCCGCCATGTAACTTTCCGGGAAAATTATGACCCCTCGTTGCCGCCGGTCCGTGGCGACAGGGATATGCTGATTCAGGTGTTTTTGAATTTAATCAAGAATGCGGTTGAAGCGGCACCAAAAAAGAACGGCGAGATTATCCTCTCTACTGCCTATCAGCACGGGGTAAGGCTTGCGGTTCCCGGTTCCGATTCGCGGGTCGAGCTGCCCCTGGTGGTTTCAGTGCAGGATAACGGCGAGGGGATACCCGATGATCTCCATTCCTGCCTTTTTGATCCTTTCGTGACAACCAAAAGCAGCGGCACCGGCCTTGGACTCCCCTTGGTGGCGAAAATTATCCACGACCATGGCGGGATCATTGATTTTGAAAGTCGTCCACGGCGCACTGAATTTCGCGTGCGTCTGCCTTTTTATTCCGATTCTGTCCTGGACAAAACCGAGAGTGGGGAGGCGGCACAATGAATTCCGGTATTGTCCTCGTTGCCGATGATGATCAGGCAATCCGTACCGTCGTCACTCAGGCCCTGAGCCGCAAGGGATATGATGTCCGAACGACGGGAAATGCGGCGACTCTCTGGCGGTGGGTTTCCGACGGCGAAGGCGATGTGGTCATTACCGATGTCGTCATGCCTGATGAAAACGGGCTTGATCTGATCCCCCGCATCCGGAAAATTCGGCCCGACATGCGTATTATCGTCATGAGCGCCCAGAACACTCTGGTGACAGCGGTAAAGGCGACCGAGCGCGGCGCTTTCGAATATCTTCCCAAGCCCTTCGATATCAACGAACTGACCAAGGTTGTTGACCGCGCCCTGAAAGAACCCCGGCAGACCAAGGCAAGCCAATCGAAACTCGCCCAAGACGAGGAAGACGCCCTGCCTCTGATTGGTCGCTCGGCGGCGATGCAGGAAATTTACCGGGTGCTGGCGCGGCTCGTTGGTACTGATCTGACGGTTCTGATCAACGGTGAATCGGGAACTGGTAAGGAGCTGGTCGCCCGTGCCCTGCACGATTTCGGCAAACGGCGGAACGGCCCTTTCGTTGCGATCAATATGGCGGCTATTCCAAGGGAATTGATTGAAAGCGAACTTTTCGGCCATGAGAAGGGGGCTTTTACCGGCGCCACTCAGCGCAGTTCTGGCCGTTTCGAACAGGCCGAGTCCGGCTCTTTATTTCTTGATGAAATCGGCGATATGCCTCTTGAGGCCCAGACCCGGCTTTTGCGCGTTCTTCAGGAAGGTGAATATACGACCGTTGGTGGACGCAAACCGATCCCGGCCAATACCCGTATTATCGCAGCAACTCACCACAATTTGCGCCAGCTCGTCCGTCAGGGGCTTTTTCGTGAAGACCTTTTCTATCGGCTCAATGTTGTGCCGATGCGTCTGCCACCCTTGCGTGAGCGTATTGATGACGTGCCGGCACTGATTAATCACTTTTTATCGATTGCATCGCGTGATGGCCTGTCGACGAAAAGAATTGATGCCCTGGCTATGGAACGGTTGCAAAGCTATCGCTGGCCGGGGAATGTTCGTGAGCTGGAGAATCTCGTCCAGCGCCTTTGTGCGCTTTATTCCCAGGAAGAGATCACCCTCGACATTATTGAGGCCGAACTTTCGGAATCATTGTCTGGCGATAGTGATAACAATGACCTCTCGGTTTCATCCCAATCCCTTTCCGAGGCCGTTGAGCACCATCTTTCTGAATATTTCCGGGCCCATGACGGCGCTCTGCCAGCGCCAGGCCTTTATGACCGTATTCTACACGAAATTGAAAAACCGTTGATTAGCCTGTGCCTGACGGCGACTAGGGGAAATCAGATTAAGACTGCCGCACTTCTCGGGATTAATCGCAATACCTTGCGTAAGAAAATCCGTGAGTTGGACATTGAGGTGATGCGGAGCGTAAAATAGGCCTGACGCTGGCTTTTTATGCTGGTTTAACGGTAATTAACCCTCCTGCTTCATCACATATATTTTCCGATGACACTCGAAACCGCTGAGGTGCCCATGAAAGACGAGACACCTGGGGTGGATAAACCCACGCCTCTCGGCTTCCTGCCATATTTGAAAGGCTTGGTCCTTCGGGTCGGGCGGTCCCGTAAGCTCGTCTATCTGCTGATAATCGGTGCCGCGCTTTCCGGCATCGTTACTTATGGTGCGCTCACCGGCCTTACCCAAATAGGCGGTGATCCGACAGCCATTCTTATTCTTTTTATTGTCAATCTTGTGTTTTTGTTGTTGCTCGGTATTGTCGTGATGCGGCAGGTCGTGGCGGTTTGGGTGGCGCGACGCCGGGGTTCGGCGGGGTCCAGGCTGCATATTCGACTGGTCGTTCTTTTCGGCCTGGTCGCCGTTACACCGGCGATCGTCGTCGCGGTGTTTTCCGTGCTCTTCTTTAATCTCGGCATTCAGGCCTGGTTTTCCGATCAGGTTCGCACTGCTTTGGATGAATCCAATGCCGTGGCGCAAGCCTATCTGAATGAACACCGTCAAAATCTGCGCGTTGATATTCTGGCCGTTGCTGCAGATATCAGTCGTGAAGGACGTTATGTCTTCACCGATCAAAATCTTCTTAATCAGATGATTGCCAATCAGGCGGCCTTGCGTTCTCTCTCTGAAATTATTGTCTTTGAAGGCAGTGGAAAGGTTCTTGCTAAAGCCGGAACAAGCTTTGTTCTTGAATTTGAAAGTGCCCCACCGGACTGGACTTTTAAGGAGGCGAACGAGGGAAAGGTGGCGATTTTTACGACCGATAGCGGGGACAGGGTGCGCGCTCTGGTCAAACTCGACCGTCTTGACGAGACCTATCTTTATATTGGTCGCTATGTCGATAGCCGGGTGCTCCATCACATGGAATCTACCCAGCATGCGGTACAGGCTTATGAACAATTAGAGGGTCGGCGCTCGGGTCTCCAGGTCACCTTTGCCATGGTGTTTATTATTGTTGCTCTGTTGCTGCTTCTGGTTTCGGCCTGGGTTGGGCTGGTCTTTGCAAACAATCTTGTTCGTCCGGTCAGCCAGATGATTGATGCGGCTGAAAAAGTGCGGATTGGCGATCTGACTGCACGGGTTGATGAAACAAATAATGATGATGAGCTCGGCAGCTTGTCTCGGGCCTTCAATCGGATGACGTCGCAACTGGATAGCCAGAGGGGCGAGTTGATTGAAGCCAATCGTCAACTTGAACTGCGGAACAGGTTTACAGAAGCCGTGCTTGCCGGGGTGTCGGCGGGGGTCATCGGCCTTGACGATGAAGGTCGGATCAATTTACCCAACCGGCCTGCGTCTGAGCTTCTCGACCGTTCACTGGAAAGTTTTATCGGTCAACCTATTGCAGATGTTTTTCCAGAAGTGGGTGATCTTCTCGCCGAGGCAAAAAATCGCCCTGAGCGTCTTGCCGAGTCCCATATAAAACTCAACCGAGGGGGGCTGCCGGTCACCCTTCTGGTTCGGGTGGCGGCAGAAGAATCGGGCAAGAAAGTTCTCGGTTATGTTGTCACCTTTGATGATATTTCAGACCTGCTTTCGGCTCAGCGCAAGGCCGCCTGGGCCGATGTCGCTCGGCGTATCGCCCATGAAATAAAGAACCCACTCACTCCTATCCAGCTTTCCGCTGAGCGGTTAAAGCGTAAGTATCTGAAAGAAATTAAAACCGATCCCGAAACCTTCAGCGCCTATACCGACACGATTGTCCGTCAAGTTGGTGATATTGGGCGGATGGTGGATGAATTTTCGGCATTTGCCCGGATGCCCCAACCGGTCATCGAACGGATGGATGTGGTGCGGCTGATTAAAGACTCTTTATTTCTTCCTAAAAACACCTATCCGGATATCAGCTTTACGTTCGATAGTCCCGACCATGTGGAGGTCAGTTGCGATGGACAGCTCATCGGTCAGGTTCTGACGAATATCTTCAAGAATGCGGCCGAAGCTATCGAAGGTCGTGAAGGCGCGGATGGTGATCTGCCGCCTGGAGAGATAAAAACCCGTGTTACAGTTAAAGACGAAGAGGTTGTTATTGAGGTGGTCGATAATGGATGCGGCTTGCCTGCTGAAGATCGTGATAAATTAACAGAGCCTTATGTGACGACCCGGAAAAAGGGCACAGGACTGGGGCTGGCGATTGTAAAGAAAATCATGGAAGATCATCAAGGAAGCTTGACCCTGGAAGATAATGAGGGTGGCGGTGCCAAGGTTAGGCTGGTCCTTTCCCTGGAAGAAACAGAGATTGTGGGTCGTGACGTTGATCTATCTTAAAAAGCGGCAGTGTAATTATGTCTAATGAAATTCTGATCGTTGATGACGAGGCGGATATCCGGGATGTCCTGTCGGATATTCTGTCCGATGAAGGGTATGATACCCGTACGGCTTCGAACAGTACGCAAGCACTGGAATCCATCCGCACGCGCCAACCTTCTCTCGTCATTCTCGATATCTGGCTTCAGGACAGTGAACTTGACGGCATGGGAATACTCGACGTCATAAAGGCCGAATATCCGGATTTGCCGGTGGTGATGATCAGCGGTCACGGCAATATCGAGACTGCTGTCAGTGCGGTGAAAAAGGGTGCTTTCGATTTTATCGAAAAGCCGTTCAAGACAGATCATATGATGGTTATCCTTGAGCGCGCCGTTGAGACGTCCCGGTTGCGTCGTGAGAATGTTGAATTGCGAGAAAAAGTCGGTGGCGATGAAGAGGCCGATCTGATCGGCAATTCGGCGGCGGTTTCCCAATTACGCATGGCGATTGAAAAAGTTGCCCCAACGGGCAGCCGGGTGATGATTTCCGGTCCGCCGGGGTCTGGCAAGGAAGTTGTGGCAAGACAGTTGCATGCTCATTCAAGCCGTGCCCAGGACGCTTTCGTTGTTCTTAATTGCGCCACCATGCACCCTGAAAGACTGGAGATGGAATTGTTCGGTGTTGAGGGCGGCTTTGACGGCGAGGACAGTCCGGGGCGGGTTGGCACTTTCGAGAAGGCCCATGGTGGCACGTTGTTTCTCGATGAAGTTTCTGATATGCCGCTCGAAACCCAAGGTAAAATCGTCCGCGCTCTTCAGGAACAAAGCTTTACCAGGGTTGGCGGCGACCACCCGGTCGAGGTTGATGTGCGTGTTTTGTCTTCGTCCAACAAAAACCTTGAAGAGGAAATGGCGGCGGGTCATTTCCGCGAAGACCTCTTTTTCCGGCTCAATGTGGTGCCTTTGAAAATTCCCTCTCTTGCCGAACGTGCTGACGATATTCCGGAGATGGTTTCTCATTTCATGGAAATCGGGGCGCAAAAAGCCGGTCTCCCGGTGCGAATTTTGCGTGAAGACACCCTTGCCGCCTTGCAGGCCTATGAATGGCCCGGAAATGTCCGCCAGCTCCGCAATCTAATCGACTGGCTACTCATTATGGCGGCCGGGAATGCCGAAGATAAAATAAAGCCCGATATGCTGCCGCCTGAAATTACCGGTAAAACACCGGCCGCGGCGGGGCTGCAAAAAGACGAGGATATTCTCGGTCTTTCCCTTCGTGATGCCAGGGAATCTTTTGAGCGTGATTATCTGATGGCCCAGGTGACACGCTTTCGGGGCAATATTTCCCGCACCGCCAGTTTCATAGGCATGGAGCGCTCTGCCCTGCACCGTAAGCTTAAATCCTTAGGTGTTAAAATCAGTGACCGTCAGGTTGTTGAGGCGGCGGCGAAGAATAATAAACCTGATATCACCGAGCAATAGGGGCGCAGGGACCGGATCTAAAAACCTGGGTCTTGCTCTTGCGCCTACAATCGGCAAGACTTGCGCCAATTGTGAGAAGAGGGGCAGATGAAAGTAATTGTTTGTGGTGCTGGCCAGGTTGGTTCGAGTATCGCTCGCCATCTGGCGTCGGAAAATAATGATATTACGGTTATCGATAATTCGCCGGAGCTGATCCGGAAATTGAGCGATAGCCTGGAAGTGCGTGGCATCGTCGGTTTTGCGTCGCAGCCTGATGTGCTTGAACAGGCAGGGGCCGCAGACGCCGATATGATTGTCGCTGTCACCTATGCCGACGAAGTTAATATGGTGGCCTGCCAGGTTGCCCATTCCCTGTTTAAGGTGCCAACCAAGATTGCCAGGGTTCGTGAGCAGAGTTATCTCAATCCGATCTGGGCCGATCTTTTCAGTCGTGACAATATGCCGATCGACGTCATTATTTCACCTGAAATAGAGGTTGCCCGTGCCATCCTCCGTCGTCTCCAGATTCCCGGTGCCTTTAACTCGATCCCTTTTGCTGATGGCAAGGTGCGCGTCATCGGGGTGCGATGTAACGAAACCTGTCCGGTTATCAATACACCCCTGAAACAGTTGGCCGGTCTGTTCCCGGATCTTGATATTCTCGTTGTCGGGATTATGCGTGACGACAAGCTCATCGTTCCCGATGGTGATGAACAGATGTTGCC
>JABJES010000232.1 GCA_018663165.1 Rhodospirillaceae bacterium | reverse complement strand
GTTTTTCGCCGCCGCCGGGCAGGGCGATCAGCGAACTTGAGAGGGTGCCAAAACCGTCTTCCCGGCAAAATGACATGGCGCTTTCGGAGGCTTTTTTCACTGCTGCTCCATCTGCTGCCCCATCTGTTGTTCTATCTGTGGCTCCATCGATTGTTGCGCCTAACAGGGTTTCCCAGCTTGCCCATCCATTCTGGTCGGAATCGGCTCCGGGGTCAGGGGGCGATGTTTGGGAAAAAAGCGGTAAAAATGCGGCAATTCGCGGTGATTCCATGTCATTTCGCTCCAAATCCGTGAACATGGAGAGGCCGGGAGGGAGTTTTTCCACCTTTATCTGCCCTGTAGAGCCCGAATCCCGGTGTGAAAGCCAAAATATATCCCTATTATCACCGATTATCAGGTTGAACGGGCGATAACTGGTCGGGTCAAGGGCTGAAAGGGCGTCGGCGGCGACATGTGCATCGGCATGGTCGAGGGCTTCAAGCACCAATTCGCCCCGGCTGCGCTTACCGCTTTGTGGGCCGAGGGTGCCCTGGCGGTTGAGAATGCCGGCGACAAGCCCATGTTCGTTGACTCCGAGCCAGCTTCCCCCGGCAAGCCCATCGCGCCCGGCGATCACTCCCGCGCGATCTTCCCAGTGCCGTCCCGGAGGATCCCAGGGGCGCTCAGCCATCTCGTCGCGGTTGGCACCCAGGATCAGGGGCCAGTCGTGACCGGGCCGGGAAAGAAGGATCAGAGTGCACATGACGGCCTATCTATAAAAGTTGTGCCCTGAAGTGAAACTTTGGCGTTCACTCTGCGGGGCGAGGGCGCTATAAGAATGGCGCATGGTCGCGCCTGTGACCATACTGCAGTTAAGTAACCGCCGAACAAAGCCAATAAGGAGGCCCCGGACTCATGACAACTTTCAATGATCGGGAAAAGGGATTCGAAGCCAAATTCTCTCATGATCAGGATCTTCAGTTCCGGGTGCGTATGCGGCGTAACAAGCTGGCCGGACTATGGGCTGCGGAATTGCTCGGTCTTGAGGGCAAAGCCGCGCAAACCTATGCCAAGGCCTGCTGTGAGGCCGATTTTGAGGTTCCCGGCGATCAGGATGTCATCGACAAAATTAGAGGAGATCTTACTGCCAAGGGCATTGATCGGAGCGACCATTTGATCCAGGCCGAGCTCGACCGCCTGATGATCGTGGCCAAGGAAGAGATCGCCGCCGAAGAGGGCTGATCCGTCTCGCCTAACGCTTCTTTTTCACAGCCTGCTTTTTAGGCGTCTTCTTTTTTATCTTTTTCTTTTTGGGCGTTGGCCTGCGTTTGGCCGTGGGCTTTCCCACCTGGGTTTTACCGAACACTCGTTTGAACACCGTCTTGACCTGTTTGATGTGATGGGCGTCATCAAACAGGGCGTCGATTTCCTTGTTCTTAAGGCAGGCCGTGACCTCTTCATCGGCTTTCAGGAGTCCGACGAAGGAGACACCTTTTTTCCATGATTCCATGGCGTTGCGCTGGACGGCACCGTAAGCGGCCTCGCGGCTCATCCCCTTTTGGGTCAACTCAAGCAGCACCCGCTGGGAATTGTGCAGACCGCCGAGGCTGTTCAGGTTTTCCAGCATGCGTTTAGGGTACACGACCAGTTGTTTAACCACCTGGGTCGCCCGGACCAGGGCAAAATCCAGCGTGATTGTGGCATCCGGACCGATCATCCGTTCCACTGACGAGTGAGAAATATCGCGCTCGTGCCACAGGGCGACGTTTTCCATCGCTGGCACCACACTTGAGCGGACGATCCGCGCCAGGCCGGTCAAATTCTCGGTCAGGACCGGATTGCGCTTGTGGGGCATGGCCGAAGAGCCCTTTTGTCCGGGAGAGAAATATTCCTCCACTTCGCGCACTTCGGTGCGCTGAAGATGGCGGATCTCGGTGGCCAGCCGCTCAACCGAGCTGGCGATAACGCCAAGGGTGGCGAAAAATGCTGCATGGCGGTCACGGGGAATGATCTGGGTCGAAACCGGCTCAATGGTGAGGCCCATCTTTTTGGCCACATGGGCTTCGACCTTGGGATTGATATTGGCAAAGGTGCCGATGGCGCCGGAAATGGCGCAGGTCGAGATTTCCTTGCGCGCCTCTTTCATGCGCGTCCGGTTGCGGTCGAATTCGGCATAAAAACCGGCCAGTTTGAGGCCGAAGGTGGTGGGTTCTGCGTGAATGCCGTGGCTGCGTCCGATGGTCAGCGTGTTCATATGCTCAAATGCGCGCTTTTCGAGTGCGACCAGTAAATCGTCGAGATCGGCCAGCAGGATGTCGGCGGCCTGGGTCAGTTGCACCGAAAGGCAGGTGTCCAGCACATCGGATGATGTCATGCCTTGATGGAGGAAGCGCGCTGGCGGCCCGACATGTTCGGCGACATTGGTCAGAAAGGCGATCACGTCATGCTTGGTTTTGCGCTCAATGGCATCAATGCGCGCAACCTCGAACTTGCCCTTTTTCCACACCGCCTTTGCTGCGGATTTGGGGATAACGCCAAGTGCGGCCTGGGCATCGCAGGCATGGGCCTCGATTTCCAGCCAGATGCGAAAACGGTTCTCAGGCTCCCAGATGGCTGTCATCTGGGGGCGGGAATAACGTGGAATCATGATGCCCTCTTAAAGATTGTCGTCTGTTGGCGATATTACCCCAGCGACAAGGGAATGGAACCGTCTTGTCGATTATAGGTCGGAAAAAGGCCGGTTTGGTGCAGATTGACGAGAATCAATGCCTCTCCCTTTCTTTTTTGAAAAGCTGTAATTTCTTTACTTTGGTGCGGGGTATGAAGACCTTACTTTAACCCAAAGCAGACCAGAGAGCCTTTCTCATGGAATTTATAGATCAGCTTTTTGATAAAGCACCGATCCTGGCCCTCTTCATCACGGTGGCCCTGGGCTATTTTGTCGGCAAGTTCAAAATTGGCCGCTTTGTGCTGGGCGGGATTGCCGGGACATTGATCGTCGGCGTCCTCATCGGCCAGCTCGACATTCATATAGACCGCAGCCTCAAGACCATCTTTTTTGCTCTTTTCATCTATGCCGTTGGTTTTCAGGGCGGGCCACAGTTTTTCCATGCCCTCAACAGACGCACTCTCAACCAGCTCGTTTCCGCTTTTGTCATGTGTTTTGTCGGGCTTCTTTGCGTCCTAATCGCGGCCTGGGCTTTTGATCTTGATCGGGGGACGGCGGCGGGGCTGGCCGCAGGAGGGCTGACCCAGTCGGCGATTATCGGCACGGCGGGTGACGCCATCGCCAAGCTCAACGTCTCGGCCGAGGCGATCAAGGTGATGGAGGCCAATGTCGCCGTTGGTTATGCGGTTTGCTACATCTTTGGCTCGCTGGGACCGATCCTGCTGGTTACCTGGTTTTTCCCCACCGTGATGAAATGGGATGTCCGGCGCGAAGCGATTAAGCTCGCCGGGAAAATGTCGGGTGGCCACCCGGAACTTGAGCCCGGACAGTTTAATGCAGTGCGTCGCGTCGTCACTCGTATTTATCAGGTCTCAAAAGAAAGTCGGGCGGCGGGAAAAACGGCTCTCGATATCGATAAGGAACTTTCCGATGCGGATGTCGAGGCGGTTCTGCGCAAGGGCGACCAGCTTGATCTGGCAGATGATCTGAAAATTGAGGTCGGCGACATTGTGGCCGTTACCGGCGAGATCGCGGTGATGGAAAAGGCGGCGGATTATTTTGGCCCAGAGGTTATCCCCCCTGAGGGGTTCCAGCTTGTCGAAGAGAACCGTGAGATTATCCTCACCAACAGAACCCTTAACGGCAAGGAAATCGAGGAATTCCATGACCAGTTCGATGTGGCGACCCGGCATGGGGTCTACCTAACCGCGGCAAAGCGGATGGGTCGTGATCTTCCCCTTATGGCGAAACTTAAACTGCGCACCGGCGATGAATTACATTTTACCGGCAGTTCCAAAGACCTCGACCGTGTACAGGCCCTGATCGGCTATAAGATCACGGCGGCCTCGATTACTGATTTCATCTTTTTCGGCATTGGTATGACCATCGGTATTCTGATCGGCATGCTTGAGGTCAGGCTGTTCGACGTGCCTTTGACGCTCGGCACCGGCGGCGGTTGTCTGCTCTCGGGCTTGCTGTTCGGCTGGCTGCGCAGTGTCCATCCGCACTTTGCCGCCTTGCCGCCGGGGGCGTCCAACTTCCTCCGCGACTTTGGCCTGGCTGTCTTTGTCGGGGTGGTCGGCATTACGGCGGGGCCTCAGGCGCTGATCACTCTCAAGCAATACGGGATGACGTTATTTTTTCTCGGCGTTGGCGTAACCCTTATCCCGCCGATCCTGACCTTTTACTTTTCCTACTATGTTCTGAGGATTAAAAACCCGGTGGAGGCGCTGGCCTGTATGGTCGGTGGGCGCAGCGCCAACCCGGCCTTCGCCGCCCTGTTGGATAAAGCAGGGAACGCGACGCCGGTGGTGACCTTTACGGTGACCTATGCGGTGGCCAATGTCTTCCTCACTTTATGGGGGCCTCTTATCGTCGGTATTGTCACCACAAACCCTGGCCCGTGATCTGGCCCGTAATCTCGCCTTGGAAGGACGAATGATGACAGAACAGGATTTCAGTAAATTTGCCGATTTGAGCCCCTTTGAGCTTAAGGACAAATTGATTGAGGCAGCGTCTTCGGATTCCCAGCGCATGATGCTCAATGCCGGACGCGGCAACCCGAATTTCCTCGCCACTCTGCCGCGCCGTGCCTTTCTCAGGTTGGGTGATTTTGCGATGCAGGAGGCGGAACGGTCCTATTCCTATCTCGACAGTGGCTTTGGCGGTTTGCCCGAATGCGAAGGGATGGTGCAGAGATTTGAAATCTATGCCCATGGCCATGAGGATACCGAAGGCGTTAAATTTCTCCGGGCGGCTATTTCTTATGTGAAGGACAAGCTGGACCTTGATCGGGACGCCTTCCTTTATGAAATGGTTGGTGCCTTTCTGGGCTGTAACTATCCTGTGCCGCCCCGCATGCTTGTGCACACGGAAGAAATCGTCAAAGCCTATCTTTCTCAGGAAATGTTTGGCCCGGCACCCCATGTTGGTGACTTTTCGGTTTTCGCCACCGAAGGCGGCACGGCGGCGATGACCTATATTTTCCAGACCCTGCACGAAAACGGAATGATCCATCCGGGCCAGAAGATCGCTCTGGGGACGCCGATTTTTTCTCCCTATCTTGAGATTCCGCCGCTCGCCGATTACCAGCTTGAAATCGTCGATATCCGTATGGACGAAGAAAATGAGTGGCAGTTTCCGGCCTCGGAATTGAAAAAACTCGAAGACCCGGAAATAAAGATTTTCTGCCTGGTCAATCCGAGCAATCCGCCATCGACAAAAATGGCGGGCGAGGGGCAACGTCAATTGGCTGAATTGATCCATACAAAGCGGCCGGACCTGTTCATCGTCACCGACGATGTCTATGCGACTTTTGCCGATGATTTTGTCTCGTTGTTCGCCACCTGTCCGCGCAACACCCTGTGCGTTTATTCGTTCTCGAAATATTTTGGGGCGACCGGCTGGCGGCTCGGTGTTATTGCGTTGCATGACGACAATGTATTCGATGATGCCCTTGCCGCCTTGCCGGAGGCTGAAAAGAAAAAGCTTGATGCGCGCTATTCGTCTCTGACCATGGAACCCCGGAATTTGCGGTTCATTGATCGTCTGGTCGCCGACAGCCGGAGTGTGGTGCTCAATCACACGGCTGGCCTGTCGCTGCCCCAGCAATTGCAGATGGCACTTTTTTCCCTCAATGGATTGCTGGACAGGGATGATCGTTACAAGAATGCGGCAAAACGCCTCATTCGCGACCGCTTCAAAACCCTGTGGCGGAATATGGGCATAGAGACCAGGCACGGACCCAACGACGTCAATTACTATTCACTGATCGACCTTGAGAAGCTCGGCGGTCAGATGTATGGCAAAAAATTTGCCGCATGGTTCAAGGCTGGCAACAAGGGAACGGATTTTCTTTTCCGCCTGGCCAAGGAAACCGGTGTTGTGCTTTTGCCGGGAAGGGGGTTTGAGGTTGTCAGCCCTTCGGCGCGTGTCTCTCTGGCCAATCTGACGGAAGCCGAATATGTCGCCATCGGTCGGTTCACTCGCCGGGTGCTTGATGAATTCAACGCAGAATTCATGAAAAAAAGCCCGAAAAAAGAAAAATAAGAAGCGAACCTCGCGCAGTGGCCGCGCGACTACCCCCGGCAAAGCCGGGGGTAGGTGGCGTTCTACAATTGAACTGACGGGAAGGCAGGAAGGTCGCGCCTTTTACACCCGGAACGATTCTTTCGAACGGGCATTGTCGGACTGGTTTGGCGCATAATTCGACCACTTGTCTTTATAATATTGAGCTCTTTTGTCACCCCCAGATTTTCTGTTGAAGGTCAGAAAAATGTTCCGCCGGCTTTTGTCGCCGGTATTGGGCGGTGAGCCGTGGGGGACAAAGGAATCAAAAAAGATGACATCCCCAGGATCGGCCTCAAGCAGTACATATTCATCTTCGGGTGCGTATGGGGGATCATCCTCCGACAAGGGTTGCCACTCATCCGACATAAGTTTCTTCTCGTAGTTCCCTGAGTTCATAAAGCTCAGGGCCGCGTTTTCCTTTCTGTTCGGGTCCACTACAATGCCCATTGTGATGTAGAAATCACCATAGGCATTCCAGCCGGCCGCCTGGTCCTGATGCAGCTTATCCGCCCGGCAGCCAGGCATCTTGTAATTGGCTTTTTCTTTGAACAGAACAGGCTCCTCACCCAAAAGCTCGCTCAAACACTCAGTGGCCTTGGGGGGAAGAAGAAGTTCCGAGAATTCGGGGCTGTGATCGCCCAGAACATTCTCGACGCGCACCAGGATATTTTCGCCGGTAATTGGGCTTTTTTCGTAATATTTAGCCTCTTCACCTTCGGCGGGCTCTTTGTCTCTCAGCTCATCTAGATGGGAAGAGATATTGTCCATCGTCGCCCTGTCAAAAAACCCCTTCATTACGATGAAACCTTTATCCCCGAACTCTTTTATCTGTTCGTTGCTCAATTGCATGTCGCTTTTCCTCCTATGCTTGAGTGGTTTTTATGAACATTGGTTACGTAACAATCGCCTCTATCCGGTGGGCTTGACCTTTTATCCCGGCAGTTTTTCGTCTTCCTGTTCGGCCCAGTTCTTTTGATAGACGGACCATTCACCGTCTTCGACATTGACTTCACGGCGAAGATGGCGACCTCTCGATAAGATAAACCAGATAATAGGCAATAGGCCGCCAATGATGAAGACGGCCCCGCCCAGCGAGCGGAAGTAGGTCAGGGTCTGAAATACGGTTCCCTGTACGACCTCCTGTGATCTGGCATACCAGAACCCTTCCTGGAAGACGAGCATGAGCTGGTATACGCCTACGGGGAACAGATCAAGGAACATCATCATTGCGACACCGATGTTCAGGGACCAGAAAGCTATTTTGATCAGCTTCGGGTTCCAGCTCGATTCTTTGAACAAATGCATGCAGCAAAACAGCATTCCACCCAGCGCAATATTTCCTTTTACGCCAAACATGGCGGCATGGGCATGATTGCCGGTGAGGTAGGTCGCATGTTCGAAATAGTTGACGATTGGCAGGTTGATTAGCGAGCCGAAAACGCCAGCGCCAAAAATATTCCAGAAATTAACGGCCAGAATAAATAACCAGACGCCCTCCATGACAAATGTCTGTTTTCCTTGTGACTGGTATTCACTGGCTCGGCCTCCTTCCTGGCGCATCTGCCATGCGTCCAGGGTAAGAAGGAGCAGAGGCAACACCTGAAGGGTAGAAAAGACGCTTCCGATTGCGATGATCCCCGTTGGCTTGGCAATCCAGTAGAAATTGTGGGAAATGCCGAGTGTCGCGGTGAGCAGAAAGAGCATCACGGCAAGAAAAATAACCCGCTCCGCCATCAGCCGGGTGACGAGCCCCATCTGAACAAGCATGTAGGCGACGATGACGGTTGTGAACACCTCGAAAGTGACCTCAACCCACATATGCACGACCATCCAACGCCAATAGTCGGCGACGGCAAAGTTCGTGTCCGGGGAGACCAAAAGCCCGAAGAACAGGAACCCGACCATTATGCCACTGCCATAAAGAAGCCATGCCGGAACGGACCATAAATTTTTCTTCGTCAGCCACGGCTTTACGCCGCGGTAAATGATTAATATCCAGAGGGTGAAGGCGACCAACAGGATAATCTGGAACAACCGGCCCAGCTCCATGAATTCCCAGCCCTGGCTGCCAAACCAGTAAGCTGCCTCGCCGGTCAATATTCCTGTCTGTCCGAGATAAATTCCAACCAGCGATCCCCCGCCGACGATGATGCACAGCATAAACAGCAGGTTGATCAGGAATTTCTGTCCGCGCGGGACTTTCGAAAGCCGGGGCAGGAAAAAGATCGTATAGCCGACCCAGCACATAAAAAACCAGAATATCTGAAATAGTGTGTGATAGCTCCGGGCAACGGTAAAGGGGATGATGTCGCCCATGTAAAGCCCAAAGGGACGGATGAAATCGGTTGCGCTGATGACGCCTGCCAGAACCTGAAGCCCGAACAGGATAACCGCGAGGGCGAAGAATTTATAGGTCGCTCTCTGGGTGGGGCGGACGTATTCGTTTTCAAGGTCGTGGGTCGTAAGCGACGTTCCGTTGCTTACGAACGGATCGCCTTGCAGTGTTTTCATCTGTCCGTACACGTACAGGACCACACCGATGCCTAGGAACAGGGCGAGAATTGAAATGATGCTCCAGATATAAGTCGCGGAAGTCGGCGTATTCCCGGCATCCGGATCATAGGGCCAGTTGTGGGTATAGCTATAAATCTCGCCGGGCCTGTTCGCCGCGGCAACCCAGCCTCCCCAGTAGAAAAAGGCTGTTAAGCCCTTTATGTCTGCCGGGTCGGTGATATATCCAGACATAAAAAATTCCGGATAATCGGGATCGCTGAACATTCGTGTGTAATGATCGTTAAGCTCTCCGATGGCGTAAATTTGGGCGGCGTTAATGCGAATAATCCCGGCATCCTCATCCCAGGTGTTTGTATGAACCTCTCGTTTTACCTGCGCCGCAATCGCATCTTCATCATATTGGCTGAGCTCCCCACCCTCCTTTGCCTCATTTTCATAGAAAGATTTCATGGCGACGACGGTTCGGTGCAGTGCATCGGCAGTGAAATCAGGCCCGCGTTCCGCCCCGTCACCCCAGAACGAGCCGTAACTCATCAACCCCCTGAGGTGAAAAACTTCTTGTCCATGTTTGATTTCCTGAAGGGAAATCACCGTCTCCCCGGTCGATGACGTAAAATCGACAAGGGGTGGCGCTCCTGTATAGGTCAATCGGCCAAGATAAATTAACCCAACGACGCCGATCACGACGACGATCAGGAAATGCCAAATCCAATAATTTTTGTTGAGCAATATTAGAGCGAGGTTTCCGCGGTTTGAACTCTTGTAGGATTGTGTGCTCATTTTTAGCCCTCTTTATAATATTGCCATCGCGATAACTCTGGAAACGGCCCTTGATCTTGGCGGTTTCTTGATCCGAGCTTTTGATCCCACCGGGGACCATAAGATGTATTTGAAATGCATGTTATGGTCAGGCTTTCCCCCTGTCAATCGACAAGGCTCAGGCCGGAATGCCTTTCCGAGAGGTGCTGCTCCGTCGTAAGGTTCGGGATCACAATGAATGAGTGGGGCCATGCAGTTAACCCGTTTCACCGAATATTCGCTTCGCGTTCTGATCTACCTCGCTCCTGACGACAAGCAGTTAGCGACGATCAGCGAGATCGCCACGGCGTATGGTATTTCGCGTCAACATTTGGTGAAAGTCGTCCACAATCTGGCGCGGCTAGGTTATGTGCACACAATGCGCGGAAAGGGCGGTGGCATACGTCTGGCCAAACCCCTGGAAACGGTCAATGTGGGTGAACTGGTGCGGAAAACCGAGGTCAATCTCCAGCCTGTTGATTGCGAGGGCACCTTCTGCCCGATCAGGGAGGGCTGTCGACTGATGGGCATTTTTGACGAGGCCCGGGACGCCTTTTTGGCTGTGCTCGACCGCTATACCCTTGCCTTCCTGGTGGAAAACAAAAGCGAACTAGCCCGCCTGTTCCGTTGATCGTTGGTGGAGCCTTTGGTCGTGGGGGGTAGGGCAGGGGGGCAGCCCTTCGCCCCTCAGATCAGCCCTTCGGCGCGGAGACTGGTATGCCCATCGCGACCGATGATCAGGTGATCATGGACCGAAATCCCCATCTTTTCGGCGGCGTCCTTTACTTCCTTCGTCATCTCGATGTCGCCCTTGGAAGGTGTTGGATCAC
>JABJES010000017.1 GCA_018663165.1 Rhodospirillaceae bacterium | reverse complement strand
TTTTTGAGTTTTCAGAGCGCGCCAGGTCTTATCCAAAAATGTTCACAGCGGTGAATTTTATCATGGGCTTTCCCGGTGAAACGTTTTCTCAGATGAGGGACTCGTTTGCGACGGCCCTTTCCGCCCGCCTCGACTGGAACAGTTTCTATGTTTATCAGCACCTGAAGAACACTGAGCTTTACATTGCCTATGGCGGAACCAGTGGAGGGGTGATCGAGACCGAAGATGGAAAGGATGGCCAGTTGCCAACCTTTAATCCGGTTCGAAGCGGTGGTTTCGAAGGCAATTATGCTGCGAATGAGGACATTCTCACAGGTTATGAGGTTTTTGATCACACCGCCGATATTGCTCCGGGCCGTGCCCAGTTGCGGGAGATCTGGTTCACCTTCAATATTGTCGCCAATTTTCTGCGTATGCCGGCCCTGTTTTCAGATTCTGAAGCCCGCCTGCGGAACAGCATTTTATGGATGAAGGCTTTGTGCCAGGCCTATCCGAGCGATCCCTCCATGAGCTGTCTTCTGTATTTCCTTCAACGCAGGTCGGGAGCACCGGTGAGCGATCTGGAGACTCTTCAGAATCTGACGATAAAGAACCTGAAGGCATCGGATTATTGGATGTGGAGGGACAGTCAGTTTGGTTTTTCTTCCTTCCTGGATGGAATTATACCCGAGGCGGATCCGTGTGTTGATGCATTGCTGGCATCCGGCCCGCCTAACGCCCGGCGCGATAATTTGGGACAGAAGGTCCTCTGAGCCTTTGCCCGCCATGCTGGGGAAATAGGCGTCATCGTGTTTAACACGGTTCTTGTCGTTGGAGTCGATGGGCAGGTTGGCGGCCCGCTGGCGGATCATCTCCAGTCGCAAGGGGTAAATGTACTCGGTACGACAAGAAGAAAGGATCGTGTCGAGAACGGCCGGGTTTATCTTGATCTGGCCGAGCCGGAAGAAAACTGGCCCGCCTTGCCGGATGTGGAGACGGCCATTCTTTGCGCTTCGGTGACCAGGCTGGAGACATGTGAGAACGACCCAACGGGGACCGCAAAAGTTAATGTTGATGGTGTCGTTGCCCTGGCCAGGAAGCTGGCGGCACGGGGAACGCACATACTCTATTTATCGACCACCGGGGTGTTTGATTTTACGGAACCCTTCCGGCGGCATGATTGTGAGCCTTCTCCCGTGACGACATACGGGCATCAGAAAGCATCCGCGGAAAAACAAATTTTGTCTTTGGGAGACATGGTTTCTGTCTTGCGATTGACAAAGGTCATCGGCCCCTCGATGCCGTTGTTGCAAAGATGGTCGGCAATACTTGGCCAAAACAGTCCGATCAGCGCTTTTCGCGATACGACGATTGCGCCCATTACAACGGATTTCGTCAATTTTATGATCAAGAAAATATGCAGCAGCAAGGCGCCTGGCATTTTTCATGCTTCCGGAGATGCCGATCTTGCCTATACGGTGCTGGCGGAACATTTTGTGCGGGCAATGGGAAAAGAGAGTGATCTGGTTGTGCCTGAAAAAGGGCAGGCAATTGGACAACCTGCCGGGCCAGCGCCCCGCTATACAACACTGGATATGACGCGCGAACGTGAGCTTTTTGGAATTTTGCCCCCCTCCTCCCTGGAAACAATAATCAAAGTTACCAAGGAGGTTGCCTCAAGCCAGTTGAGCGCGGCGGCTGGTTAAGTGGTGGGGAAAATTATAGGAAACGGATGAATTATGGATTTGGGCATTAAAGGAAAGCGGGCGCTTGTTACCGGCGGGAGCCGGGGGATCGGGGCGTCTGTAGCCAAAACACTGGCGGCGGAGGGCGCCCGGGTCGCTGTGGTTTCGCGCGATGCGGAAAGTGTGGAAACCCTGATCGGAGAACTTGGCGGGGAACGCTCAGGCCATTATGGCCAGCCATTAGACCTGATGGAGGACGGTGCCTGCCCAGCTTTCATCGACGATCTGGAAAAGAATTTCGGCCAGGTGGATATTGTGGTGCAGAATCTTGGTGGACCGATGGGGGTTAATGATCCCCTGTGCGGCATTGAAGATTGGCGACAGGTGTTGCATTTCAATCTCGAGATCACCATTGAATTGAACGGA
>JABJES010000018.1 GCA_018663165.1 Rhodospirillaceae bacterium | reverse complement strand
TTCCGGCCGCACCGCCCAGGCGCGGGCCAGGGCGAGGCGTTGTTGTTCGCCGACCGAGAGAACCCGTGCCGGTCGCTGAGCCTGTTCAACAAGACCGGCTTTCTCCAGCGCTTCATCGAGAAGAAAACGGCGCTCTTTTTTGTCCTGTTTTCTCAGGCTCAGCGCATACTCGATATTTGCCGCCGCCGTCCGGCGCAACATGACCGGTCGTTGAAAAACCATGGCCTGGCGGGACCTGACGGCCTGTTCATCTGGGGAAGAAACGTTGCGCCAGGTGATCTTTCCCTCTTTGGGCCGGATCAATCCGTGGCAGAGGCGAAGAATAAGGCTTTTTCCTGCCCCGTTGGGGCCGAGAAAAATACTGCGCCCGCCGCTGGAGAAGGTGGCGCTGAAATTGTCGATCAGTCGGACGCCGCCGGCATCGAAACAAACCTTGTCCAGCTTTAAAGGCAGAATGGTCGGCGTATCATCCATTGTTCTTACCCTTGAGTCCGCTTGACTGTATCGCCGAGGAAATAGGCGCTTCCGTTTACCACTAACGATAAAATCATCAGAATTATTCCCAAGCCGAGGGCCAGGGCGAGATTGCCTTTGCTGGTCTCAAGGGCGATGGCAGTCGTCATCACCCGTGAGACGTGATCTATATTGCCGCCGACGATCATAACCGCGCCGACCTCGGCGCTGGCCCGGCCAAACCCTGCCAGTATTGCGGTCAAAATGGTGAGCCGGGCATCCCACAGTAATGTCGGCACCGCGCGGGCCGGACTGGCTCCAAGCGAGGTGAGTTGTTCGGCATATTCCGCCCACAGATCGGCCACGGCCTGGCGGGTAAGCGCCGCCAGGATCGGCGTTACCAGAATGCATTGAGCGATAATCATCGCCGTTGGCGTGAAGAGAAGGCCAAAAATGCCGAAAGGACCGGACCGGGAAAGCAGAAGATAGACCACCAGGCCAACCACTACCGGCGGCAGACCCATGAAAGCGTTCAGGGTAATCACCACACCAAAGCGTCCGGGAAATTTGAAAAGGGCGATAAAGGCGCCGAGCGGCAGGCCGATGAGGGTTGCCAGGCCAACGCCGGTCAAGGTGACTTTCAGCGACAGCAGAATGATCTCGATCAGATCGGGGTCGAGGTTGAGAATCAGCGCAAGAGCCGAGGAAAAGGCGGCATGAAAATCTGTCATTAGGTCTTAAAATCTGCTCCGTTTCAAACTTATCGCTCCCCCTTGTGCCAGTCTCCTTAAAGAGAGTTATGGCTCTTTAAGAAGAGTTACAACATGGGGAATGCTCAATTTTTATGATACCATCCTTGTCTGGTAAAAAGTCACGGTCCATATTTCCATCATGTCTGAATTTATTATATCTCCAAAGCCACAGGATCCCCGTCTGACGCGCCGGGTTGCCGGTCGGGATCAGGACGGAAATCCGCTTGAAACCTCTGTTGTCATGGAGCGCCCCCTGACCCTCTTTCTCAATGGGCAGGAAATTGTCACCATGATGACCATTGGGGATTACCCTGATTGTCTGGCTGTCGGCTACCTTCTCAACCAGAATATGTTGCGGATAGACGATGTGATCACCGGCATCGATGTTGATGAGGAACTGGAAGTCGTGGTTGTCCGCACCCAGCGGGAAACCGATTTTGAGGAAAAATTGAAAAAAAAGACCCTGACCTCTGGCTGCGCCCAGGGAACTGCCTTTGGCGACCTTATGGAAAGGTTCGATGAGGTTTCCCTGCCAAAGGATGCAATTCTGAAAACATCCTGGATTTATACCCTTTCGAAAAAAATTACCGCCGAGCCCAGTCTTTATCTTGAGGCCGGAGCCATTCATGGCTGTGTTCTTTGTGAAGATGACAGACCCCTGGTCTATATGGAGGATGTCGGTCGCCATAACGCCGTCGACAAGATCGCCGGCTATATGTTTCTCAATGACATTAGCCCGCAGGGAAAAATTTTTTATACGACCGGCCGCTTGACCAGTGAAATGGTGATTAAGACTGTGCAGATGGGTATTCCCGTTCTGGTCTCCCGTTCCGGATTTACCGCCTGGGGTGTGGAACTGGCCCGCAAAGTGGGCCTGACTCTTGTCGGGCGAGCTAAGGGCAAGCGTTTTGTTGTACTCTCCGGTGAAGAGCGGATTATCTATGATGCCGATCTTTTGGAACAATCTTCTCCTCCGGCCTCTGTTGCGTCCAAGACCTCGGCAGGGGAGACGTAGGTGATGGGGACGGAAGACAAGAGCGGTGCTCCCCACGGGGAGGAAGTTTTGCCCCAGGGAGAGGAAACTTTGACAGACGAGGCCGAAGAGATTCACCCCGAATTGGGGTCTGCGAGCGGCGGGGTGGGCTCCGACGAGGTTCTCCGGGTGGTTGAAAAGGCGATGCAGGATCATCTTGAATGGCTGCAACGATTTCACAGAAGCCTGATCTGCAAATCAACTCCGCCGCGCGATGTTGCGTCTGATCAGGCGCGCTTTCTTTGTTCTTTCGGTGCCTGGGTGGATTTGCACCGTAAGGATGATCTGGTTCAACAACCCGCCTTTCGCACCTTGATCTCCATTCATGACGAAATGCACGATGATGTCGCTTTTCTTGTCACAAAGGCAAAGCAGGAAAAGCCCATTACAGAGGAAATCTACAACCTTTTATCCGAAAAAGTTGTTGCCTTTTACAGTATGGGGCGGCGTATCCTCGCCGCCTTCCAGAGCGCTCGCTCGGACCTTGATCCGCTGACCGGACTCTATAATCGCCAGATTATGCTGGCAGAGATAACCCGAGAGAGAGAGCGTAGTCTGCGCAGCAATGAGCCCTGTTGCATCGTTCTCGCCGATCTGGATTTTTTCAAGAAAATCAATGATACCTATGGTCATGCCGCTGGCGATCAGGTTTTACAGGCCTGCGCTATGCAGTTTCTGAAAAGTTTACGTCCCTATGACATGGTATTTCGTTATGGCGGCGAGGAATTTCTTTTTTGCCTGCCCAATGCCGATACCAAAACCGCCCAGCTAATTATGGACCGGTTGCGGGAAACGATTGCCGGAGCCCCAATTAAAATCACTGGTGGCGGTAAAGATGGGAATGGTTTTGAGCTGCCGGTTACGGTTTCTTTCGGTATTGCTCCGATAAACGGAGATATTTCCTTGAAGGAAAACATGGAACAGGCAGATAAGGCCCTCTACATGGCCAAGGAGCAAGGCCGCAATAAGGTTTCCCTGTGGCAGGAGGGGGCTGAGGAAAAAACCAAGAAGCGAAGCGATGATACCCCATCCTGAACCAGTGGTAGGTGTCCTGTTGGCCGGGGGCATGGCGCGTCGAATGGGCGGTGGTGATAAATGCCTTCGCCAACTTGGGGGGCGGTCTCTTCTCGAATGGGTCGCCGGATGCGCCCGGCCTCAGGTTGAGGCTCTTGTCCTTAATGCCAATGGCGATCCAGCCCGGTTTGCCGGGTTTGGCCTGCCTGTGGTGAGGGATGTTATCGAGGGGTTTGCCGGACCCCTGGCGGGTATTCTGACAGGCATGGAATGGGCGCGTATACACGCCCCGGATTGCCAATGGCTCGCCAGTTTTGCGACCGATGCGCCTTTTTTCCCTGATGATCTCGTCGCCCGTTTCATGGCCGTCGTGAAAGAGGATAAGGCCGATATGGCCTGTGCCCGGTCAAACGGCCGCATGCACCCGGTTTTTGCTCTTTGGCCGGTTGCTCTTGCTGAGGATTTGCGCCGGGCCATGGTGGAGGA
>JABJES010000019.1 GCA_018663165.1 Rhodospirillaceae bacterium | reverse complement strand
GTAATAACCCCCAGGCCAAGAGTTATGTGTAGCGAGCAGCCTTCCGATGCCTCGGCCGCATGGACATAGCCCCGGGGAATATAGAGCAGACTGCCCTGCTCAAGCACAAAATCGTCGATCTCGCCGATCAGCTCACGTTCATCGCGGGGAAGAGAATCGCCTGACCGGGGGAGTAAACGGCGCTGTTTCTCCACCTGCCAGTGCTTCGATCCTTCGCACTGAAGAACGAACACATCATGGTCATCGAAATGGGGGGAAAAACCCTGAAATTTTGACGGCGTGAGGTAAACATTCGTGCGAAAGGGAAACCCAATTTCCCCCGCCAGTCTGTTGCAAAGCGATTTCAGTTTGGGAAGGCCGTCATTCGCCTTGTCGAAAATGAGGGTGTAACCTTGGGAGAATTTTTCCAGATCATCAATTAAGGATTTTCCGCCCAGCATCGGGGGCGGACGATTGTCAGGTGTGGTCTCTCCATCCATCCTCGCCATACGCAGGCGATTTGGGTTTGAAGCAAAAAGCGCATCGATGTCGGGAAGGGTCAGGGCGTCTGAAAAGAAATTCTTATTGGCCCGCTCAACAAGAAAGGGCTTTTTACCGAGATAGGCCGAGAAGAATTCATCACTTCCCAGGGGAGAGAGAAAATCCCCAAGCGCAAACGACCTCGCATCCAGACACACATCCTTATCCGGGTCGTGATAGCGATCCATAGTCACCAAATGTTTAGGTGGCCGTTATCAGCCGCCACCATCAACCCTTATCTGAATCGTTTTCGGTTTCGCTGGTATCGCTTTCGGTCTTGTCGCCATCATCCGACGTTTCATCGACATCAGGAGTAGCCTGGTCGGCATCATTTTCAACTTCATCACTGTCATCTTCGGCCCGCGCCTTTTTCGAGCCAAGAGCAAGCCCGGCAAGGGTAAACAACCCCACCCCGGCCTTAATGACCGAGCGACGTCCTGTGAGCTTTTTGGTGACGATCATCTCGTCGGTAAGCTTGTCTTTCATTTTGGTTCCCCCCATAAATGAATGTTAGAGCCAACGATAGAAACGAATAGTCTTGTCGATGCCCTCAAAGAGGTCAAGGCTAATCAAGGCCCGGCATGGCAGCCAACAGGGCTTTTTCCAGTTCATCGGGCTGATATCCAAATGGCCCCTGATCACCGCAATATATAATTTTGCCGCTTTCGACCAGATACAGTCTTATCGGCCAACTGTTATAGGCCCGAAGAGCCGTGTTCTCCATTGTGTCGAGAAAAACGGGCCAGTTGAACCGCTTGTTATCAATAAACCTTTGGGCAACATCGCGGCGGGCTTCAATTGTTTTGGCCTGGAGAATGCAAAAATCATCCTCGTTGCCGGTATATTCGGAATCTTCACTGAAATTTCCCGGAATAACCCAACCATCATTGGGATGCGCCTCGGCGGTATAAACAGTTACAAAACTGATATTGGCGTCGGCATATTTATCCTTGAGCTGGCGCAATTGATCAATGCGGCGACGATGATGAGGACATGTGTAGCTGCCAAAATTGAGAACCGTTATCCCTTCGCCACGGCAAACCTCGGCAAGGGAGGTCATCGAAAGATCCAGATTGTGTAACGGCGCATCAACAAGCAGCGTGTTGACAGCGATCCCCGCCGCTTCATCATCGGTCCAGTATTTCATTTCCGAATTGGCGATGCTGTCGGGACTATTAAATCCCGACGAGCTTAAAACTGAAAACAGCTCGCCCATTTTAAAATTAGCCGGTGCCGATAGGGCAAAGGGAGCTTGGCCCAGCAGGGCGATGCAAACCAAAACCACCGCGAAAAGCGCCAATCCCCATTGCGCAGACCAGACAAACATGAAGGGAAAGAAAGGTGAGGCCGCCAGAGCCACCAATAAACTTATGCCAAGGATGAGAAAGCCGAAACCGGCCAGTTTTAGAATGCGCTTTGGCTCGGTCGGCATGGTGTTTCTGGTGAGCTTCAGGGGTAATTTCAGGGCGAATAAAATAAACCCCAGGGCGATCAGGCCGACCGCGACATAATTGGCCGCGCTCAGGCTTAAAGGGGACAATTGACCGGCAATATAAAATAAGCCCACGGCTAAACAGGTCAGCAGGCTGGCCGCGACGATGAGAAAATTTCTGACGCCAGTATTTTTCATCTCAACCTTCAATGATGGCCGATTGGGAAATAGCTGACACCCATAAGGGCATCTCACAAAATGTATCACAACTATAACGGTTCTGCGGGGAAATGCCGGAGACAAAAACCGGCTAAGTCATTGAATTGGCGGAGCCGAAGGGATTGGCTCAGAGGCGAATGCCCCCTCACCGCGCCTGCACCCCGCCGCCTCTTACGCGGCGGCGGTTCTTGTCGTCGAACCAGGGTCCGTCCACCGACCCCCCCACCTCATAAGCCAAAAGCCCCGCCAGAAACGGGGCCTTGGTTTATTGGCGGAGGGGAAGGGATTCGAACCCTCGATAGGGATATAAACCCTATAACGGTTTAGCAAACCGTCGCCTTCAGCCACTCGGC
>JABJES010000036.1 GCA_018663165.1 Rhodospirillaceae bacterium | reverse complement strand
TTGCAAGCTGGCCACCCGGCGAAAGCGCTTTTTCGGCGGCCACAAGCCCACGATCAATTTCACCGAGTTCATCGTTGACATGAATTCGAAGGGCCTGGAACGTCCGGGTTGCCGGATCGGTCGCTGATTTGCCCTTTTTCGATGGTTTTTTCCACATCGCGCCACGGACGATCTCGGCCAGCCGGCCGGTTCGCAGAATGGGGTCTCCGGTTCGCGCGGTGACGATGGCTTTGGCGATGCGGCGCGATTGCCGTTCTTCGCCGTACATATAGATAATGTTGGCGAGATCTTCTTCGTCGGTATGGTTGACCACATCGGCAGCACTGGGACTATCGGCGTTTTCGCCTTCCATGCGCATATCGAGAGGGCCGTCGAAGCGGAAGGAAAACCCCCGCTCGGCCTGGTCGATTTGCATTGAAGAGACGCCAAAATCGAAGGTTATGCCGTCAACGGCCTTAACGCCTTTTTCACTGAGAATTCGGTCCATGTCGCCAAAACGCCCCATCACCAGGTTGAGGCGGCCTTTGTGGCGTTGGGCAAGGGCGCTGCCACCGGCAATGGCGTTGGGGTCGCGGTCGATGCCCCAGACTGTGCATTCGGCGGCTTCCAGCAGGGCGCGGCTATAGCCGCCAGCGCCAAAGGTGCCGTCTATATAAATGCCACCGTCTTTGGGGGCCAGGGCGTCGATAACTTGCGTTAGCATCACCGGGAGATGGGCCGGGGCTTCGTTATGTTGTGTTGTGAGGGGGGTGGAAGAGGTCATGACTCACCTCTTGGCTGGCGGCGCGCCGCTGGAATCGGGCGCAGGCGCAGGCTCACCCCCTTGCCCTCGGCGTTGCCGAGGATGGTTTTTCTGTGGCCGTCATAGTTTTCCGGCCGCCACATCTGGAAGGTCGGGCCATTACCGACGAACAGCACCCGGTCTTCAATTTTGGCATGATCGGCAAGGGGCCGGGGCAGCACGACACGGCCGTCATTATCCAGGGCGAGCTGTTCGGCCTCGGCAAAGGCCAGCATGGCCAGTTCAAGTTCTTCGGGTGAATATTGATCAGGGTCGTCGAGACTGGCCGAAAGGGCTTCCATACGGTCGATCCCGCAGGCGTCAATCGCGCCCAGGTCATGGGAGGGGAAGGCAACAATACCGTTAAAGCTCAGCCCCATAAGGCTGGCACGGAAAGTCGCTGGCACGGAAACCCGTCCCTTCTTATCGACTTTGTTCACTGTTGTAGATAGGAACAGTGCCATTCCGGCCCCCCGGCAAACTGCGGTTTCTCACCAACGCCTTTTTCTTCCGTCCTGCCGGGTTGCCCCGCCAAGCGGTCGTTTCAGACGCCGCGTCTCCCAGACGCATCCCTACGCAAATATGGGATACTATGGGATTGAATGGTATCCTATGGTCCAAAATGGGAAAGCACAATAAAAATATGTATCTGGCAAGGTTTCATGGGGGGTGGGATGAAGACGTCGCCAGATTGAAGTTTTCCAATTAACTGATTGAAATTTAATGATAAATTATGAAATAGATGCTTATTCTGGATATGTGTTCACTTTCCGTTCTATTTAGACGGAGATTCCTTATTTCTTTGTTTGTTGGATTATTCTTTAAAAAAAGACAGTTAGACCGTCGTCTTCAGGCAGGAGCGGATATCAGGAGCGGATATCAGGAGCAGATATATTATTGGGAAAGTAAAAGTGCCAGACGGTCTGTAAGCCGGGTTCTGTCCCTGCGTCTCTTTTAAGGGAGGGCAGGGGATGGTCATTCATCTGGGACACCCGTTACCGAGTGCCTCGTGCGTCCGACCCGGGCAACGGCGCGAAAACCCGCCTGCCGGTCGAACCGGCTGCTGCCCCTACTTGGACTTGCTCCTGGTGGGGTTTACCGTGCCGCTTCCGTTGCCGGTCGCGCGGTGCGCTCTTACCGCACCCTTTCACCCTTACCTGCCTCCCGTTGCCGGGTGACCCGTTGCCGGGCCAAGGCTGGCGGTTTGCTTTCTGTGGCACTCTCCCTGGGGTCGCCCCCGCCGGGTGTTATCCGGCACCGTGTCTCCGTGGAGCCCGGACTTTCCTCCCCCCGAGCGGTTAGGCTCGAAAGGCGACCATCCGACCGTCTGGCAGGGATTTAGGTAGTCTCTATATAAGGTACAGTCAACCGGACGGAGGGTGGAGAAAGGATGTGGTTCAGGAAATAATTCAGGAAACCGGTGCGGTTTTTCCCTGATCGGCGAGGTCGCGGAGACGCGCCAGGGTCTCGCTGTCGGCGATTCCATCGACCTTTCCGGGCCTGAAATGGCGCTGAAAGGCGGTGAGAACCTTTGCCAAATGGGCGTCTCCATGGCCAGTTACTTGGATGTTGTAGCCGATCCGGGCGAGCAGGCTTTGAGCCTCGGCGATATCAACCGGCCCAAGTCCGGCGAGGGAAAGGTGTCCTTCTTCCTGCCAGCTTTCGGGCCAACGC
>JABJES010000031.1 GCA_018663165.1 Rhodospirillaceae bacterium | reverse complement strand
GACCCCGACCAATTGGCCCGCGCCTCGGCACGTTGGCGTTCCATAGCAGTGTTAAAGCCCTCAACCTCGACCGAGCGACCCTGGCCGCGCAAAACGTCCTCGGTCAAATCAAGGGGGAAGCCATAGGTATCATAGAGCTTGAAGGCGACATCGCCCGGCAAAAGCGCCTTATCAGACAATTTATCCGTTGCCTCAAAAAGCAGACGCAAACCACGTTCCAGAGTTTGCTGAAAACGGGCCTCTTCCAGCTTCAGGGTTTCAGTGATCAGCGCATCGGCGCGCAAAAGCTCTGGAAAAGCCGGCCCCATCTGTGCGTTCAGCGCCGGCACAAGTCGCCACATCATTGGATCTCGCATACCCAGCAAGTGAACATGGCGCATCGCCCGGCGCATAATCCGGCGCAGCACATAACCGCGTCCCTCATTTGACGGCAAGACACCATCGGCCATGAGAAAACAGCAGGAACGAAGGTGATCGGCAATAACCCGGTGGGAAACAGCGTGATCGCCGTCGGCAGCCTGGCCGCTTACCTCCGCCGAGGCGGTGATGAGTGAGCGCATGAGATCGGTATCATAATTATCGTGAACGCCTTGAAGAACTGCAGCGACTCGCTCCAGCCCCATGCCGGTATCGATACTGGGGCGCGGCAGATCAATCCGCTTGCCATCGGCCAGTTGTTCATACTGCATGAAAACGAGATTCCAGATTTCGACGAACCGGTCGCCGTCCTGGTCAGGCGAACCGGGTGGCCCGCCGGGAATTTCCTCGCCATGATCGTAAAAAATTTCAGCACAAGGACCGCATGGGCCGGTGGCACCCATAGACCAGAAATTATCAGCAGTATTGATGCGGATGATCCGCTCGTCGGGCAAGCCACTTATCTTACGCCACAGGGCATAAGCTTCTTCGTCATCGGCGTAGACGGTGACCACAAGCTTGTCTTTGGATATCCCGAATTCACCGTTAATCAGATCCCAGGCAAGCTCAATTGCCCGATCCTTGAAATAATCACCAAACGAAAAGTTCCCCAACATTTCAAAAAAGGTGTGGTGACGGGTGGTATAGCCGACATTATCGAGATCGTTGTGCTTGCCCCCGGCGCGGACACATTTCTGGCTGGTCACGGCGCGGCTGTAATCACGGCTCTCGCTGCCGGTAAACAAATTCTTGAACTGAACCATTCCAGCATTGGTGAACAACAAAGTCGGATCGTTGTGAGGCACCAGCGGCCCGGAGGCAACGACCTGATGATCCTTGCCGGCGAAATAATCTAGAAAAGCGGCCCTGATGTCGTTTGCGCTCTGCATAATAATCGATCAGCTCTTGCTGGTTCTTATGAACGGTTAGTCACTGACATGGTGACGAAAAGGCCATCACATCGCTAGCCCTGCTTTTACCCCGCCCCCCGAACTCTGTCCATAATCGCACAAAGATTATCCAGAGATTACTCAGACACGGGGCGCGGCAAACCGCATATGCATATAACGCATCTCTCCCCTTTCTATCAGGAAAAAGGGCACACAGCGAGATGCCGTGCGCCCTTAATCAGGGAGTTTCTTAAAGCAGGATGGGTTAGTCGGTCTTGGCCGGGGTGTCACCCAGAGCTTCGCCCGCCGCTTCTGCCTCAGCCAAGGCAGCCGCATCTTCATCCGCATGGGCCCCCATAACATCAGCTGAAACAAGACCGGCATCAGTGCGAACCGCCTGTTCGATGGCGTCGGCAATATCGGGGTTTTCCTTCAAGAACTTTTTGCCGTTTTCACGTCCCTGACCAATGCGTTCCCCTTTATAAGAGAACCAGGAGCCTGATTTTTCAACAACTTCGGCCTGCACCCCAAGGTCGAGAAGCTCGCCAAGCTTGGAAATACCCTCGCCATACATGATGTCGAATTCGACCACCTTGAAAGGCGGTGCCATCTTGTTTTTAACCACCTTGACCCTGGTCTGGTTGCCGACCACCCGCTCGCGGTCCTTAATCGCGCCGATACGACGGATATCAAGGCGCACCGACGAATAGAATTTTAAGGCATTACCGCCACTGGTGGTCTCTGGATTGCCAAACATGACGCCGATTTTAAGACGAATCTGGTTGATGAAGATAACCATGGTTTTGGAACGCGAAATCGAGCCGGTCAGCTTGCGCAAAGCCTGGCTCATCAACCTGGCCTGAAGACCAACATGGGTATCGCCCATCTCACCCTCAAGCTCGGCTCTGGGCACCAATGCGGCGACACTATCAACAACCAGCACATCGATGGCACCCGAGCGCACCAGGGTATCGGTAATCTCAAGCGCCTGTTCCCCGGCATCAGGCTGGGAAATCAGGAGATCATCAAGATTAACCCCGAGTTTGCGGGCATAGGTCGGATCAAGCGCATGTTCGGCAT